>JAFVQV010000205.1 GCA_017504645.1 Clostridia bacterium
CCGCGAACTGATATTATAGAAAAAAGGGACACCTCTTACGAGATGTCCCTTATTTCAATGGTCCGAGTGACAGGAGTCGAACCTGCGGCCTCTTGAACCCCATGGGCGAATTATCTTCATTAAAAGGCCATATCAATCGTTATCCAAATTGAAATAAGCCCATGAAAAACCCGCATAAACACAGGGCTTTTCATGGGCTTATCGGTTTTTATTCGTCCCATGGCGCGATGGTAAGGAACCGTGCTTTTCTAAAAAATTTTAGAAGATTTTTAGAAGAATCATATGGATACAATGGACTTTTTCTTCGCTTCTAATTATCAAAACGGGCACTTAGATAATCGACAAAATATCGATGTTGTCGCCTGTCAGACCCACATAGGCCCCTTCCGCGGCTTCGGTTGTATCTGAATGTGCAAGCAACCACTTGTTACTTGCCCACAGCAGACGGTCCTCTTCGGTAACGGGGGTGATATCCGGTTTGTCGCCGTTGGTGCCCATAGGCAGTGCAATCAACACACGAAATCCTGTGTCCTTTGATGCTTGACACGGTGCATAATGCAATGAGGTTGCATATACCTCAACCAAAACACCTTTCGGCACCACAAAAGCTTTAACCTTTTCGGTATCCAACACCCCGTTTTCGATCTCGTCCTGTTTTGCAAGCAACAGAATAAAATCTTCTGTGCCAAGATTAAATTCACTGTCCCGATGGTACTCCAAACAATTGAGTTTGGTATTGTGACCGTTACACCAACCCATTTGCACCGGCATACCACCATACAGATGCTTCGATACCAATTCTGTAACAGGCAGTGTCTGCAACATGGGCTCAGAAGGTACATATCCCACTTTCTCGGGTAACGGTGTGTTCGCCAATGTTTTTAGGATTTCATCAACGGGAAAGTTTTCCACCACATGACCATACGGCTTAAAAGCTTCGTCAAATACCGAATACAATACCATCGCCTTGTCCCCTCTTTATTTATCCGTCACAGCCAACAGTTTAGACGTCAACCCGTGCATACCGAAGCAGAAGGCGTAGCGATCCAAAGATTCTTTGATCTTGTAGATGGCATAGCGTTCGCCGTCCACGCCGATGGAGGCCAGATTCTTCATCATCTTCTCCAATTCGGCTTTCACCTGCGGTACCTCATAGGTATAGTGTCCGCAGATATCGGTGATCTGAGCGGTGAGGGCTTCGTCTTCCAGCACCTGCTCCACTGTGGCGTTGGCCATATCGGCCAGCACCCATTTACGCCAACGCTGACTGCGCACCGCATATTCCGCCATCACGCCGCTCAAATTGGAACATTCGCCTTCGGGGATATTGCGTTTCTCGACTTGAGCCAGTTCCAAATAAGCGCGGGTTTCCACCACGCCGAATTCAGGAGCCACGTTCATGGCGGTAACGCCCAAATGGGGATGCTCCAACAAGATCTTATCGCTCAAATAGTCACCGTTATGTTCCTTCACGCCCACTCCATGTTTGGCGGCGTTTTCAGACAATTTCGCGGCATTTTCACGGTTGAAGTTACCCACATTTTCCGTCAAACGGGTAAGCGTGCCGGTCTGGCCAACCACGAATTCGGGGGCTTGCAGGCCACGCTCGGCCATACGGGAAACCAATTCATCAATGAAGTCGCTGAACGCTTCCACTGAGGTGAGACCACCGTTGGTCTCTTCCGTACCGGCTTCGTAACCCACCTCGGGCAGGCCCTTTTCCTTGCGATAGGTTTCCAGCGCATCGATGATATCGATGGTACGCTCGATCACCGTTTCAAACGGTACCGTACCCATAGCGAAATCGGGATCCTTCGTGGGATCGATATGTAACAGATCAAAACCACTTTCGATATCGTGGATATAGGAGCGTTTGCAGATCTCCATCGCCTCGTCCACCGGCAGTTTAGCAGCGCGTTCTTCGTCACGCTGCCACGGGCCGCCGTGGTCGCGGCAGAGATATACGAGCCCATCAAAACCGATGCTGTCAACCACCGCTTGCACGTCTGCTACAAAGCGATCTTGATCCCAACCGCATACGTAGCCGTGGCCGAACTCGTCGCTATCCACTTGGTTACGGCTGGCGATGAGCATCAGCGGAAAATCTTTTTCTTTTGCCAGTTCCAGCGATGCCTGCAACAGCGTTTTAGACATGGGGCCCACGCCCAGCATGGTAAATTGTTCGCCGCGCTCGCGCAGAACGCGGGCAGCAGCCATCATTTGACGAATAGTAATTTTGTTTTTCATAGGATATTTCCTGCCTTTCTATGCTCACTCAATGATCTGCAAATAATTTGCGTACGGAACCTTTTTGAGAGGAGTCAAGCCCGCCCACGCGGCAAACTCCTTGATCTCGTCGGTGTAATCACCGAGGATCACCGGGAAATGGTGCTGGAAGCCATTGCACAAAATGGTGTTCAGCAGATCTTTGGCACCGATGCTTTCACCGTTGAAGGTGAGGTTTTCGCACCAGCCACGGCTGCCGTGGAAGGAGAACTTGCCGGGTTCTTGGAACTGACCGCCCATCTGGAAGATCTTATCGCATTCACCGGTCAGACGCAGTACCGACACGGGGTTGGGATCAAACACCATATCCCGCGCCACGCCACAACGAGCGGTGAGGCCTTTGTTGGGTTCGTGAGCCATACCGCTGTAGTTACAGCCCAGTTTGTAGCCGTTTTTCTCGCAATAGCGGGCAGCAGCAGGACCGCAGTGCCACAGTAGGACACTTTCATCTTGCTCGTCAAATGCGGACAAGTCCATCAGCATCGGCACATCGCCGCCGGCAATGTATTTCAAGATAAGCATGCTCACCGCCGACATCACGTCGCCTTCACAGGCCATAACGGTACCTTCGTCGTTCAACTGACCGACCACAGAACAAACGGAATACTGCCAATCGTTCTGGAATTTGGGCCAGCAGGATACGGCGATCGCATCGTAGTTGTTTTCAGCAATAAATTCGGTGTAAGCCTTATAAATACGGGCGCTGATCATCACCTTGCTACGGGCCGCTTCATCGGAATAACCGCAGGAACAGGTCTCCATCTTTTCAGCGATGGGGGCAATCTCTTCGTCCTTATAGGACAACGCCAAATCCTTGATCTCGGAATACTCGTGCAGGCGGTTAAAATAGATGCCTTCGAAACGACGGTTGAGGTTGCGCTCGTCGTCATACAGATCGTTAAAACCGGGAGCCACACCGCCTACCAAGGCGATGCGGGAACGTTTGATGTTTTTAAGTGCGGTCAGGGCACGCACAGTGATGGTCAAGCGGCGAACAAATTCACTGTCATCCGCATAGCCATAGAACCATTTGACCGGAATGTGATAGTCACGCAAGTAATGGGCAATGATGCCCATGTGCATGTTGATAGAGCACAAAGAGTTAAACGGTACCGCCCCTTCGATGGCTTCGCCTTCGGGAATCGCCCACAAGCCCAAATAAGCATTGCGAATCTTGGCAAAAACAGGAGCTTGTTGACCGGCCGTGTAGGACGTATGCTGGACCATCAGGAAATCGATCTTTTGATCCTCCATATAGGCCACGGCTGCCATCGCATCCTCACGGGTGATGCAGGTTTCCGGATACACTACCAAGTCGAAGGACAAGGTCTTGCTCAGTGCCTCCATCCCATTGACACATCCGGCAAAAGCCGCTTCCTTATTGCCGGGGAAACTGAGCTGGCTGGTGCCAACCAATCCGATACGTAATTTTTCCATGTTTGTCTTCCTTTCTATGTTGAATATATGATTATAAGCTGTTGCTTTTATCATCACATTGACTTTCGCGAGCAAACCACACCGCCCCACGAATGACCTGTTCCCCGTCAAAAGGAGAAATGGTCAACCGCGGCACACGGCCGGGAACCGCTTGCAGATAACGATCAAGAGCCGCCTTTACCATCGGCAACAACACATCGCTGTCGCGGGTGACACTGCCGCCCAACACGATGACCTCGGGATCCAACAGTTGATACACCGCCGCTATAGCGTAACCCAAATGATCTGCCGCTTGTTCCACTACCTTTGTTTCCGCAGGAGCGCCCTTTCGCACCGCTTCAAACACTTGCTTGGCACTGACCGTTTTACCCAGCCTTTCGGAAGCGATGGCTGCAATGGAGGTGCCCGAAGCGTATTGCTCGAGACATCCGTTTTTTCCACACGCGCACGGACGACCGTTTCGCTCGGTGCACAAATGACCGAGTTCGCCGGCGGCATCACACGCACCGTCTTGAATGTGGCCATCCACCACAATACCGCAGCCTACACCGGTGCTTACCGTGATATACACCACACTTTGGCATCCTTTTCCGCCCCCTACGCGAGCTTCGCACAGTGCCGCCGCATTAGTGTCGTTTTGCAGATATACCGGCAGATTTAATCCCTGTTCCAATAATTCCACCAACGGCTCGTCGCGAAATCCCATCGTCGGGATATACACGATCCTGCCGTTTTTCAGATCCAGCGGGCCAGGCGAAGCTACCCCCGCTGCCATGATTTGGTCAGCGGAAAGGCCGCTTTGCTTCAAGATCTCTCGCCACGCTTCTCCAATGCGCCGAGTTAGGTTCAAGCATCCTTCCTGCGCACAAGTTGGCATCGTTACCAGACGAAGGTGTTCTGCCTTTTCGTCAAACAGACCCACCGCCGTTTTAGTTCCACCGATGTCTACGCCTGCATAATAATTCATTCTGTCTCCCGCCTTTTGGTCTCAAAATTCCCCTGCCAACGAAAACATCTTGGTTTCTCCGAAATACATCGGGAACGTTAATTCGGTTACGTTTTTAGCATAATACTTCTTCTCATACACCTCGAACACATCTACCGGTCGGGGAAAACGCACCCTCTTTTCGCCGGTAGAAGCCGCGTGAAGAACCACAAAATTGTCATTGGCGTACAGGATATCATCCGTGTCATCCGTCCAAATATGGCAACCTGCATACCGAGCCAGCGATTGAATCAAATCTGCACGCAAAATCTTGGCACCGCAGAACACCGAAATGAAACCATCCATTTCTTTGATGGTCAACGCCGGCAAACCAGTATTACAAAAACGTCCCAACACCTGTGCATCAGGGTCATCACTAACGAATAACGGATAAGCGTAAGTCACGTTACGTGTATGCCGCAACCACACATTGGACTGTATTCTGCGATCAAAGTTGCCGTAAATGCGGTGCGGATCTGCTCCGCTCATAGAGGGATGGTCGGTAGTAACTCGAAAATTGGTAAATGCACAACTGGGATCCATTCGCATACGGATACCGGTTAACTCAGAGATATGTGCAGCATCCATACGTTTCTCCGCATCAGGATTGATAAACCCAGAAGCATAAATCCAGATGGCCATCTTCCCTTTTTTGCGCACTTTTTCGTCGATGGCGCGGCGTTCCTCATCACTCAAATAGAAACAGTTAAGGAAAATGTACACTTTATAGTCCGGCATATCGGGGCGCGCCAAATCATTGTGGAAATAGTAATCTACCGGCAATCCCAAGCGATGCACCTCACTGGTGCGGAATGTATCGCACAGTTCTTTACTGGTCTGCTGCGTTACTAACGAAATGGATTCCTCGTCATAAATAAGAGCAATTTCGTTATGTTTGCGGCGATTCAGTGTATAGGCAAAGCGGGCGATCTCCTGCTGGCGGGCAAACAGATCGTAAATCCCTTGGTTCATATACCGCGTGCCTGTTTCTGAATGGTCAAACCACCAACCATATATGTCTTCACAAATATCGCGACCAAAATCCCGCTTTAGCACATTGGCACTGTCCTGCATAGTGTACAGATTCATCGTTTCGCGGTAGTAATCTCCATCACAGTGAGTACGAGTATCATCTTCCGAGATAAAGAACTTGCCACGAAGACGGAAGGAATCCTGCATTTCACGTTGCGCAGTAACACCTCCCGGTTGGCGTTCATCGTATAATCCGGGCGTTGCCAGGTAGTCTACTACACTGCTATCCAAAATTTTCAGTACGCAACCCGCACTGCCGCAGTTGAAATAATCAGTACAACCGTAGCCGCCATAGAACGCGCCTACCATCTTGGTACTATCCCGTTTTTTGAGTAAATCCGCAAAGTAAACGATGGAGTTAGCCGATCCATAGTGAAAGGCCCGCATAAAATCCATCACGCACATATAGCGATCCACATTAAGGAAAGATCCAATATTGGTGCCATTTCCCGGGTCTTTTTCACCAGCTGCAACTTCATTATATTGATCCATAACCAGTTCGTCCATTTTAGTGAAAAAGCGCTCGTCCATAGACGGGATATGCGGATTTTCAAAGGTCGCCGAGGGGTCCCGCCAC
>JAFVQV010000206.1 GCA_017504645.1 Clostridia bacterium
CAGGGTATGAACCTGAAATAGTTGGTGTCGATGGCGGTGAGGGTACACCCGTTCCCATCCCGAACACGGCAGTTAAGCTCACTTGCGCTGACAATACTTGGCTGGTAGCGGCCCGGGAAGATAGGTAGACGCCAACACAAAGAAAAGCACTCGATCTTTTCGATCGGGTGCTTTTTACTTTTGCTCTTGGTACGGGGTATCGCTTTACGGCGAAATCGAAGTTGTGGTAGAAGTTAGGGTAGCGGTTTCGGAGGAGGTGGTCGATATCGCCATGGTGACGGTGGTGGTATCTGTGGAAGTGGAAGAAACGGGGACAGTGGTCACCGTTGTGGTGGTTATAACGGTGGCCGTCGGTGCGGTGGTAACGGTAGTAGCTTTGTCGGCTGTAGTTGTGGGTTTTGTTTTCGGGCAGATAACCACCGCTTGCATACCTTGTGCGGCGTAGGCCGTTTCGCAGGCGGCGCGGGAATAACGGGTGTTTGCCGCGGTTTGGGGGTCGTTAAAATAATAGTAGTCATCGTCATAACCCACCAGCAACAGACAATGCATGGGGGATTTCCACTCGATCTGTTTGCCGGTTTCCGTTTCCCAGCGTGCGGACACGAAGGCACGGCGCATGCGGGCGGTTGCCCAGATCAGTACGGGCATCCCGTTCTGAATGTATTGTTCACACAACCGGCTGAGGGGTATATTGCTTAATTGTGACACTTCATGAGAGGTACCGATGATGGCGCTGATACAGCGGTAAATGACCGGCGAAAAGCAGCCGTAGCCCGCCGTGGTGCGGGGGTTGCCGGGAAATTTCTCATAGGGATCACAGCCCACTGTTTTCCCGCCCGATTTGCGGGGCATTGCGCCGCGAGGGAGATAGTTGTCAATAAAGGTATCCACCGAAATGTCGTATCCCCAATATTGCAGTGCCATTACCGCCGACACGCTTTCGCAACCGGTGGGGTACTTGGCGTTTTGGTTGATATAGGGGACGCCTTTTATCAGTACGGCATCAGCGGAGGGGGCGGGTGGCCGCGTGGTAGTCGGACGCTTAGTGGTGGAGGTGGTTGTCACAAACGTAGTAGTCGTGGTAGGAGCAGTGGTCGTGGTGGTAGCAGCAGTCGTGGTCGCCGTGGTGGTTTGCGTGGGTGCCACGGTGGGCGCACTGGGCTGACAGCCGCACAGCAGAACGCAGGTCAGCAGAAACCCGATGCCCAGCCTTTTCATGACAATTCCTCCTTTTTTTAGCAACTTAAAAACGGAAAACCCGACGCACGAACTTCGTGCGTCGGGTCTGTTCTCGGAAATATGAGCTGAAAAGCGTTTGAAACGATCAGCGCTTGGAGAACTGAGGCGCACGACGGGCGGCCTTCAAACCGTACTTCTTGCGTTCCTTCATTCTGGGGTCGCGGGTCAGGAATCCGGCCTTCTTCAGAGCGGAGCGGAGTTCCTCGCTGTTATACTGCAGCAGAGCGCGGGCGATACCATGACGGATGGCGCCCGCCTGACCGGTTACACCGCCGCCGGCGACGCGGCATTCGATGTCGAACTTCTCGGTCAGGTTCGTCAGAGCCAGAGGCTGACGGACGATGAGTTTCAGGGTTTCCAGGCCAAAGTAATCGTCGATATCGCGACCATTGATGGTCACGGTGCCGGTACCGTTGTACAAACGAACGCGGGCAACAGACTTCTTACGACGGCCGGTGCCGTAGAAATACGGTCTCTTATTGTAATCCATAATGACAGCCTCCTTCCTTAAAATTCGTAGTTTTCGGGTTTCTGAGCCGCGTGGTCATGCTGAGCGCCGGCGTATACACGCAGACGGGTGCAAGCCTGGCGGCCCATCGTGTTCTTCGGGATCATACCGGTGACGGCCAGCTCCATCGCCTTTTCGGGGCGCTGAGCCATCAGCGTGCGGTACTTGGTCTCTTTCATGTGACCGATCCAACCGGTGTGACGATACCAGACCTTCTGATCCAGCTTATTGCCGGTGAGAACAGCCTCGGCACAGTTGATGATGATGACGTGATCGCCGCAATCCACATGGGGGGTGAACTCGGGCTTGTGCTTACCGCGAAGGAGCACCGCAGCCTGAGCCGCTACACGACCCAGAGGTTTGCCGGCAGCGTCAATGACATACCATTTGCGGTCAACCTGACCGGCTTTTGCCATATACGTAGACATTGCCAAATCCTCCTAAAATACTTGTCTTTTTTCACAGCCTGCTTATCATATCACACCCGAAATCCTCTGTCAATACCCAAAATCCCGTTTTTTTAATTTATATCCCCCGAACGCTCGTTTTCTCTCGTTTTCTCGCCGTTTTGCTCTCGTTCTCAACTTTCATTTCATTTTTTGCTATATTTTTTTGGAAAAGAAAACCGCCCCTACAGGGGGCGGTTTGTTACGATTTATGGCGGGAATACGGCTCTTTTTCATCGGTAAGTCCCGCTAAGTAATCCATGCTGGTACCCAACGCGACGGCAATGCGTTTGCATTGCTCAAACGTATAATACCGTTTACCGCTTTCAATTTTTGAGTAGTCGCTTTGGTCGATGCCTGTCAAATGTTGCATTTTGATTTGCGTGAAGCCTTTTTCTTTGCGCAGGTTACGCAAGCGGTTGGCAGTTGTCATAGCTTATCACCTCAAAAAAGACCCGCCCCGACGTGTGTCGGGGCGGGGTGCGTTTTATGCCAACGATCAGTCGTTATACAGCGCCTGCAGCTTCAGCAGATGCTCGTAACGAGCGGCCGCCGTCTCCTCTGCCTGAGCGAACAACGCTTCGGCACGCTCCGGGAAGGAACGAGTGAGGGAGGAATAACGGGCTTCGTTCATGATGAAGTCGCGATAGCTGGTGGACGGAGCCTTGCTGTCGATGACAAACTTCTTGTCAGCAGCCGGGTTGAAGCGGAACATATTCCAGTAACCGCAATCCACAGCCTTCTTCATCTCGGCCTGGCAGTTGACCATGCCGCCCTTGATGCTGTGCATCTCGCAGGGAGCGTAGCCGATGATCAGGGACGGACCCGGATAGGCTTCGGCTTCTGCGATGGCCTTGATGGTCTGGTTCATGTCAGCGCCCATGGCGATCTGCGCCACGTACACATAACCGTAAGACATGGCGATCTCGGCGAGGCTCTTCTTGGCAATGGCCTTACCGGCAGCGGCAAACTGTGCCACCTGACCGATCTGGGATGCCTTGGAGGCCTGACCGCCGGTGTTGGAGTACACCTCGGTATCGAATACCATGATGTTCACATCTTCGCCGGAAGCGAGAACGTGGTCCACACCGCCGAAGCCGATGTCGTAAGCCCAACCGTCACCACCGAAGATCCACACGGACTTCTTGGACAGGTATTCACGGTTGTCGTACACGTCTTTGCACAGCGCGCACTGATCAGCGGTCTTGCTCAGCTCAGCAACCAACGCCTTGGTGGCGTCGCCGTTCTTCGCACCGTCGTTGACGGTGTCCAGATAAGCCTGTGCGGCAGCTTTCAGCTCGGCAGAAGCCTTATCGGAAGCGGCGATCTCTTCCACTTCGGAGATCAGGCGGTTGCGCACCGCTTTCTGACCCAGGTACATACCGAAGCCGTGCTCGGCGTTGTCCTCGAACAAGGAGTTCGCCCAAGCGGGACCGTGACCGTCTTTATCCACGGTGTAGGGAGAAGTAGCAGCGGGGCCGCCCCAGATGGAGGAGCAACCGGTGGCGTTGGAGATATACATTCTGTCACCGAACAGCTGGGTGATCAGGCGAGCATACGCGGTCTCGGCGCAGCCGGCGCAAGAGCCGGAGAACTCAAGCAGAGGCTTCTTGTACTGGCTGGAGATAACGGTGTTGCCTTCCACTTCGGGCTTGCGGGACACCTTTTCCACACAGTAGTTGAACACTTCCTGCTGAGCATCCTGCGATTCGCGGGATACCATAGTCAAGGAGTTTGTCGGGCAGACACCCACGCAAACGCCGCAACCCATACAATCCATGGGGGACACGGCCAGCGTGTAGGTGTAGTTGGTCTTGATGACCGGCTTGGGAGCCTTCTTCATGTTGGCGGGAGCCGCTGCAACCTCGTCCTCGTTCAGTGCGAAGGGACGGATGGTGGCGTGGGGGCAAACGAAGGCGCACTTGTTACATTTGGCACAGGTGGTCTCGTTCCATTCGGGAACCATGACCGCCACGCCGCGCTTCTCGTAAGCGGAAGCGCCCTGCTCGAAGGTACCGTCGGCGTGATCCATGAACACGGAAACAGGCAGGCTGTCACCGTTCATCTTGCCCACGGGCTCCATGATGTTGTCAACCATCTTGACCAGCTTGGCGGGACCCTCGGAAGCGACAGCAGCCGCATCGTCGGTGGCGTTGGCCCAAGCGGCAGGAACATCGATCTTCACGAACGCGGTGGCGCCGGCGTCGATGGCCTTGTGGTTCATTTCCACCACGTCCATACCCTTCTTGGAGTAGGACTTGGTAGCGGCATCCTTCATATACTGGATGGCATCCTCTTGAGGCATGACCTTCGCCAGCGTGAAGAACGCAGACTGCAGAATGGTGTTGGTACGTTTGCCCATACCGATCTGCATCGCCAGGTCAATGGCGTTGATGGTGTACAGCTGAATGTTGTTCTTAGCGATATACTGCTTGGTCTCGGCGTTCAGGTGCTGCTCCAGTTCCTCAGCCGTCCACTGGCAGTTGATCATGAACACACCGCCGGGCTTCACGTCGTTGACCATCTTATAGCCCTTGAGCACATAGGACGGGTTGTGGCAAGCCACGAAGTCCGCCTTGTTGATGTAGTAGGGGCTCTTGATGGGCTGATCGCCGAAGCGCAGGTGGGAAATGGTGATACCGCCGGTCTTTTTGGAGTCGTACTGGAAGTACGCCTGCACGTATTTGTCGGTGTGGTCACCGATGATCTTGATGGAGTTCTTGTTGGCACCGACAGTACCGTCACCGCCCAGACCCCAGAACTTGCACTCGATGGTGCCTTCCGCTGCCGTGTTGGGAGCGGCTTCCTCTTCCAGAGACAGGTTGGTCACGTCGTCGGTGATGCCGATGGTGAACTGGGTCTTGGGAGCGTCCTTGGCCAGCTCCTTGTACACCGCGAACACGCTGGAGGGCGGGGTGTCCTTGGAACCCAGACCGTAGCGGCCGCCGATGACCTTAATGTCGGAGCGACCCTGGGTTGCCAGAGAGGTGACAACGTCCAGATACAGAGGCTCGCCCAGCGCACCGGGCTCCTTGGTACGGTCCAAAACGGCAATGCTCTTCACCGTGGAGGGCAGCGCGGCGACCAGCTTGTCGGCGCGGAAGGGACGATACAGGCGAACCTTGATCAGACCCACTTTTTCGCCGGCGGCGGTCAGGTAATCGATGACTTCCTCTGCTACGTCGCAGATGGAGCCCATGGCGATGATGACGCGCTCCGCATCGGGTGCACCGTAGTAGTTGAACAGCTGATAGTTGGTGCCCAGCTTCTCATTGACCTTGCCCATGTACTCTTCCACGATGCCGGGGATGGCGTCGTAGTACTGGTTGCAGGCCTCACGATGCTGGAAGAAGATGTCGCCGTTCTCGTGAGAACCGCGCATCACGGGACGCTCGGGATTGAGGGCGCGTTTGCGGAACGCTTCCACAGCGTCCATATCGCACATCTCTTTCAGATCCTCATAGTCCCAGATCTGGATCTTCTGGATCTCGTGAGAGGTACGGAAACCGTCAAAGAAGTTGATGAAGGGGACACGGCCCTTGATGGCGGCCAGGTGAGCCACCGCAGCCAAGTCTTCCACTTCCTGAGGATTGGTCTCGGCCAGCATGGCGAAACCGGTCTGACGGCAGGCGTACACGTCGGAATGATCGCCGAAAATGTTCAGCGCATGAGACGCCACGCAACGAGCAGACACGTGGAACACACCGGGAAGCAATTCGCCGGCGATCTTGTACATGTTGGGGATCATCAGCAACAGACCCTGCGACGCGGTGTAGGTGGTGGTGAGCGCACCCGCGTTCAGCGAGCCGTGCACCGTACCGGCGGCACCCGCTTCGGATTGCATTTCCGAAACTTTGACCGTTGTGCCGAAAATGTTTTTCTGACCGGCGGCTGCCCACTGGTCAACATAGTCGGCCATGGGGCTGGACGGGGTGATGGGGTAAATGCCCGCCACTTCGGTGAACGCATAGGATACATGCGCTGCCGCGTTGTTACCGTCCATGGTTTTGAACTTTCTTGCCATACAACTATGTCCTCCTTTTAGGATATATAATATAAAACCCTATGAAAGTGCCCGAAGCACCAACTCATATCATAACACTTTTACACGCAACTGTAAAGGATAAACCCAACAAAATTTTGGCAATTTTTTGCCGAAATTCCGTTTTGTGCCGTCATTTGCGGTGGGATTTGACAGATTTGTTAAAGTTGTGTATAATGCGACTGTATATATTTTTGAAAGGGGAAATTTTCACCATGCCTGATCCTGCTCCTGAAGGTAATTTACGACCTTCGATCTGGAGAACGCTTGCTCGCCGCTTGTCTCGCGATAAAAACAATGTCACCGAGGAGGATATCCTCCAAATGGTCGATGCCGGTGAGGAAACGGGCGTATTGGAAGAATCCCAAAAGGATATGATCAACAATATCTTCGAGTTCGGTGACATCACCGCCGAGGAGATCATGACGCCGCGCACCGACGTGGAAGCCGTGGACGTAGAGGACACGGTGCCCGATGCTCTGCGTATTGCCGTGGAGGATGGGTTCTCCCGTATTCCCGTATACGAGGAGGACATCGACCATGTGATCGGTGTGCTGTATATCAAGGACCTGCTCCCCTACGTGGGCAGAGCCTTGCCCGACGACTTGTCCCTGCGGGGATTGATGCGGGAGGCCTATTTCGTGCCCGGGTCCAAAAATTGTCAGGACCTGTTTGCCGAGATGACCGAAAAGCACATTCAGCTTGCCATGGTGGTGGACGAGTACGGCGGCTTGGCCGGTATCGTGTCCATGGAGGATCTGCTGGAATCCATCGTGGGTAGTATTCAGGACGAATACGACAACGAGGAAGAGGAGATCAAGCAGACCGGCGACAACTCCTTTGAGGTGGACGGGGCTCTCGCCATTGACGAGGTGAGCGAGCTGACCGGTGTGACACTTCCGGAGGGCGATTACGATACGCTGGCGGGTTTCCTCATCTATCAGCTGGGACGTATCCCCGAGGCAGACGAGCGCGCCCACGTGGAGTACGAAGGGTTGGAATTTACCATCCTCAGCATGGAGGAGCGCCGCATTGATTGTTGTTGCCAAAAACGGCGAGGGGGATTTTACTGTAGCAATAAAGGCATCGAATATTCCTGCTACGATGGAACGATC
>JAFVQV010000004.1 GCA_017504645.1 Clostridia bacterium
CACCATCAAGCCTGCTTCCCGCAAGGTCAGCTGCTGATTTTTCACATATTGCTTCACCAAATTGACACGGTGGGCATTGATAAACTCCAGCACACCCAGCCCCGTTGCTTTTTTAAAAATATCGTGAAGATATCCCGCCGAGATAGCAAGCTCGTTGGCAATATCTTCCACGCGGATCTGCTGTGTATACTGCTCCTCAATGTACCGTTTTGCCTTCTCCACATAATCAAGTGCCGCCGGCGACAGAGAGGACGACTCCTGTTCGATCTCATTCAACACATACTCCGTCAGCACCGCCACCAAGCGGTACCAATATCCCATGGCATGTGGGGTTCGCCTCGGATTCTCTGAGGAAAAAGAGCGTACCAGTCCCCTAAACAGTGCCATAGCTTTGTCGTGAAATTCGTTCAATAACACCCGATCCGGCACGAGGATCAGCCCATTTTGGACAATTTCCCGCTTAATGCGCTCCACATCGTGACAACACTGCGTATCCCGCTTCACGCAATCGTAATCCGCCTTTACACCCACCGTAATGTGCCTCTGACGCTTTCCATTTACGGCATCAGTGCGATAATTCGACAATTGTGTCACAACCCCCAGCATGTCCGGCAAACAAAGCTCCATAGATCCGTCCGTATAGTGTCGGCATATTTGTCCCTCTATGCCGATCGTCACTTCCAGAAAATTGTGTCGTCGGTGAAAGGTGTTGTGATAGTTCTCAACCGTTACATCACACGCGAATTGAATATGGGGAATGGAATTCAACTGAATTTCGTAAAAAATCACAATACCACCTCCTATATATCCTAACATATTGCATGAGGATTGTCCATGTTTTTTAGCATCCTCCATTTACACCCTCCCCCCTTTTTTGTAATATGGTGGAGAGAGGAGTTGTGGTGATGCAGACGTATAATAAACTAAATCGGTTCCCGTTGGGGAGCGTGCGTGCAGAGGGATTTCTCAAGGAACAGCTGATCCGCGGAAAACACGGTATGGCAGGGCATTTGTACGAGTTGGAGCCTGCCATCATTGCCGATCCATTAGTAAAGAAGCAAGATGTCAGCACTTGGCTGAGCGAAAATCAGGCCGGTTGGGGTGGTGAGATATCTGGCAACTACTGGTCGGGATACATTCAACACGCATTTATTTTAAACGATAACGACATGATCGTCCGTGCAACACAATGGATCGATGACATGCTGAAAAACCAGAGAGCCGACGGGTATCTGGGCACCTATTTTGAAGAAACTGCCAATGTGCACGACGATTTTAATGCTTGGTCTACCGCTTGCGTCATGCGAGGATTGTTATCCTTCTATGAGGCCACCGGGCGGGTGGATGTGCTCGCTGCCGTTCACCGCTGTCTGCTGTGGTTTTGTGACAAATGGGCAGGCAACAAAAAGACAACCTATGGCGGTCCGTACCTCATTGAGCCCATGGTTTTCTGCTATCGGCTGACAGGTGACGAACGGTTGCTGCAATTCGCCGAGGAATACGCCGAATTCCAGTGCACCAAAACGATTTTTCCCAACTCCTATCGCGCCTTTCTTGAGGAAGAGGTACACTACACCTCATTGCACACCGCCGGTGCAGGCCCGGTTGCACGACTGCCTGCCTTACTCTACTCCGTAACCGGTAAAGAAAAATATATAAGGGCATCTGAGCGTTTCTTGGCATTACTTCGCCAAAAATGCGTTCACTTATCCGGTGCGCCCGTTTCGGTCTCTGAATATTTGGGACCTGTTGGTATGACAACGGAAAGTGAATATTGCAGTTTCGCCTTCTTTAACGCCACATATGCGCACATGTCATATATTACCGGCAATGCCAAATACGGCGATTATATGGAAGAAATGTTCTACAATGCCGCACAGGGCGCCCGTAAAAAGGACGAAAAGGCCATCGCCTATCTCTCCGCTCCCAATCAGATATATGCGACCAACGAATCCTCTACCGCCACCGTTATGGATCAAGTGTATGCCCCATGTGTTCCCGTGGCCTGCTGTCCGGTAAATGCCGTTGCTTTGGTTCCGGAATTTATCCGTGACATGATGTTCTTTGACAACGACGGGAACATTTACGTGTCAGCATACGGCCCTTGCCAATTGCAGTATGACCGCATCACCATCGAAGAAAACACCTTATATCCATTCCGTAATACTGTCACCTTTACGGTTCATGCCCATCATGAGTTTTCACTCTTTTTAAAGATCCCGCAATGGGCAGAGGGGTACGACATCACCGTAAACGGCGAAGCAGTCGCTACCAAAGCGAATGAGAACGGGTATGCTCCCGTTTGTCGGCATTGGAATGAGAGCGACTGTGTGGAAATTCGGTTCAATGCCACACCCAAGGTAATACCCGTAGACGATTCGGATGCCTCCAAGAAATATCCCCTTGCCATCAAATACGGCGCATTGCTGTTTTCCTATCACATTCCTGAGATGTGGCAGGCCTATCCCGGCGCCCCCACCACACCCCTGCCGGAGGGCTGGAGCTGGTTTAACGTTCGTCCCCACTATGAGATGCCCAACGACGAGGATCTGCACGAACGAACCGGCAATCGTCGCCATAAAATCTCTTGGAACATTGCCTTGGATGAAGCCTTGTGTGCCAACGATATTGAAGTCGAGGAGCTTCCGGAATCGGGGTATGTGTGGGAACAACCGATTTTAAAGCTGCATACTCACGGATATAAAGCCCCTTATATGTTCCCGCCCTATCCGGTAAAAACCTTGGAGCCGGCAGGTGACAGACAGTATGTCACCCACCCGCTACCGCTGGTTCTGGAACCTTACGGTTGCACCAACCTGCGCATCACCTATTTCCCCCGCGCAGATCTTAAAAAATAACA
The DNA here is from genome assembly GCA_017504645.1 of Clostridia bacterium. GTDB lineage: Bacteria > Bacillota > Clostridia > Oscillospirales > Acutalibacteraceae > RGIG3009. The sequence goes on from JAFVQV010000004.1 coordinate 2,861, forward strand.
AAACGCGGTGAGCGATAAGTCGCTCACCGCGTTTTCATTATTGCTGTAACAGTCGCTTCATCATTTCGAAACCGTGCTCCACTCGGTTTTCGGTAGCCGCTGCCGTGGCTTCCGTAAAGGATACCGCCGAACCACTTTTCGGTGCGTTGCTGCGATACAGCAGATACGGTACCGGATCGGCACAGTGTGTACGAATGGAAAGCGGTGTGGGATGATCGGGCATGATCAACAGGGAAACCTCGTCCACCGCTTTCAGTTTATCTAACAAAGGGGCCAGTATCTGACGGTCGATCTCCTCAATGGCCTTAACCTTGTTTTGAACCTCGCCACGATGGCCGCACTCGTCGGGCGCCTCCACATGAATATATGCCAAATCGCAATCACCGCTTAGGGCATCAAAAGCCGCCTGCATTTTTCCTTCAAAATTCGTGTCCAGATAACCGGTAGCTCCCTGCACATCGCACACGCGCATCTGCGCAAGACGGGCAATACCCTTCAGCAGATCCACTGCCGAGATCATTGCTCCGCGCACACCGAATTTTTCTTCAAAATTCTGTAGCCGCGGACGCTTGCCGTGCCCCCACAGCCAAATGGCGTTGGCGGGATTTTCCCCTTTTTCTGCGCGGGTACGGTTAACAGGATGATCCTTCAAGAACTGCGTACTTTTTCGCATCATCTCCAACAGGGGCGCCGCAGCCTCCTCTTTAGACAAATATTCACCGATCACTCGACCCGATATATCGTGAGGCGGGGTAAACTGAGCAAGGGCGGATTTTCCCCCGTGCCACACCATACAATGACGGTAAGCCGTGCCGGTATAAAAATCGAATTCCCCGCCACCGAATTGCTCCTGAACGGCGCGAATGATCTCGTCAGCCTGTGCAGTATGGATATCACCGGCACAGTAATCGACCATGGTTTTATCCGCGTAAGTTTCTTCATCGGAAAGGGTAACCAGATTGCAGCGAAAGGCCACGTCGTCGTCTGCTAACTCGATACCGATGTTTGCCGCCTCCAACGGAGAACGGCCGGTATAGCAGCCGAGCGGATCATAGCCCAGCACAGAGAGATTGGCTACATCGCTGCCGGGTGCCAATCCGTTAGGTACGGTATACGCCATGCCCAATTCTGAAAGCGGCGCCAGACTATCCATCGTCGGCTTATGCGCCGCCTCCATAGGTGTTTTTCCTTGCAGAGCGTCACACGGACGATCGGCCATTCCATCGCACAGAAGAACTATGTATTTCACAGTCATTTGCCCCTTTGAATTAAAAATCGTCGGTTGTTTTCATGTTATTATAGCAGATAAATTCAAAAACTGCAATTTTTTGAAAAAACTTCATAATTTTTTTAGAAATCGTTGCTTTTACACGAAATTTACGGTATACTGGTAACAGTTTTATCATGGGTAATTTTTGCAATGAATAGTGAGGTCTTTGTTATGTATTCTGCCGCTTTTTCACTGGTTGCTTCCGCCAACGCCTATCCCAGTGCCGGTATGACCGTACTGATTGGTTTTGTGGTGGTTTTTGCCGTTCTATTAATACTGACGTTTATCTTTTGGCTTTTCGGCATAATTGCCAGCGGCAGCGGCAAGGAAAAGGAGGCTCGACCCACACCGGCGATCAAGCCCGCCATGCCAATAGTGCCCCCGACGACAGTTCCCGCCGCAACCGATGACATTCCCGACGAGGTGGTCGCCGTTATCGCGGCTGCTGTTGCCGCCATGTCAACGGACGGTAAGCAATATGCGATCCGCCGTATTCGCCCCGCAACCGCTACAGGTGTCCGCCCCGCGTGGGCGGCAGCCGGTATTGCCGATAACACTCGACCCTTTTAAGAGGAGGTAACACGACATGAGCGCATTATGGGAAGCCATTGTGGATATTTGGGAGCAATCCGGCTTTGTGAAATTACTGAATTTTGAAAACGGCGGTTGGAAAAACCTCATTATGATCGCCGTCGCCTGCTTGCTGATGTATCTGGCGATCAAGAAAAAATACGAGCCCCTACTACTGCTTCCCATCGCTTTTGGTATGCTGATGGTGAATCTTCCCCTTTCGGGCGTTATGGATCCCCAGCAAAACTCCTTGGTAAACTTTACCAACGAAGAGCTGGTCGCCTATATTGACGGTACACACGAGCAGAATTATCCCGTTTACTTGCAATATGCGAAGGCGTATGCCACTGACGAGCATATCACGACCATCACCACTGCCTCCGGTGAGACCGTTACGGTTTACAAGGACGGCGACACCGTTTACAAGGTAGAGGACGGAATAAACGAGGACGGAACCGTCAATGTGGTGATCCCCTACTGGCAGCACTTTGAGCAGGGCGGTTTATTTTGGTACTTATACCAGGGCGTTAAATTTGGCATCTACCCGCCCTTGATCTTCCTGGGCATCGGCTGTATGACCGATTTCGGGCCTCTGTTGTCCAATCCCAAGAGCTTTTTGTTGGGAGCCGCCGCACAGTTGGGTATCTTTATCACCTTCTTCGGCGCACGTATGTTGGGACTGCTTCCCTTTGCGGAGGATATGAACATCGTGTTTACCCCGCAAGAGGCCGCTTCCATCGCCATTATCGGCGGTGCAGACGGGCCTACCGCCATCTTCACCACCTCACAGTTAGCACCTCATCTGTTAGGGCCTATCGCGGTGGCCGCCTACTCGTACATGGCGTTGGTGCCCATCATTCAGCCACCCATCATGCGGGCACTGACTACCAAAAAAGAGCGTTCTGTTGTGATGACACAGCTTCGCGAGGTCAGCCGCACCGAAAAGATTTTGTTCCCCATTTTTGTGACGGCCATTTGCGTGCTGCTACTTCCCAGTGCGGCACCTCTCGTCGGTATGCTGATGTTGGGTAACCTGTTCCGTGAAAGCGGCGTGGTGGAGCGCTTGACTAAAACCGCGCAAAATGAGTTGATGAACATTATCACCATTTTGCTGGGTGTGACGGTGGGGGCTACTGCCAACGCTCATACCTTCCTGCAGGCCAAAACCTTGCTGATCATCGTGTTGGGTTTGATTGCCTTTAGTTGCGGCACCGCCGGCGGTGTTCTGCTGGGCAAGGTGATGTATTTGGTCACCGGTGGAAAGGTCAACCCCCTCATTGGCTCTGCCGGTGTGTCCGCTGTGCCGATGGCGGCGCGTGTTGCACAGAAAGAGGGACAACGTGAAAATCCCGGTAACTTCTTGCTGATGCATGCCATGGGTCCCAATGTGGCAGGCGTGATCGGTTCGGCTGTTGCTGCCGGCGTTCTGCTGACACTGTTTGGTTAATCATAACAACGGGCGGAGATTCGGGTCACCCGATTCCCCGCCCTATCTCTTTGAAACGAAGGAGCATCTGACATGAGTTCCGAATTCTGTACCCTGCGCCGCCGCATTATGGAACAGGATTTTTCCCGCATGAACGCCCCGCAAAAGCAAGCGGTATTTCAAACGGAGGGTCCCGTACTCATCTTGGCGGGTGCAGGCAGCGGCAAGACCACCGTACTGGTAAATCGTATTGCAGGCATCGTCAAATACGGAAACGCCTATGCCTCCGATCGGGAGCCCGCGTTTGTTTCCGCTAGCGATATGCAGCGACTGCGTGATTGCGCACAACGGGGTGAGAAACCCGATAACGAGATCGTGCGTCTGTGCGCAGTGGACCCC
>JAFVQV010000027.1 GCA_017504645.1 Clostridia bacterium
ACAGATCCCAGCGTTCCATGTGTGTTCACCTCCTATCTTATCTTTCTATAATAAACTTTTTTTGCCCAAAAGTCTATCCTTTTTTATTGACACCCGTGTTTTTCTTTCGTACAATAGCAGTAGAAAGGGAGGAATGCGTGTGGAGACCGTACGGTTGGACAAGCTGGCACAGCAGCAATTCGGCCTGTCACCCGAAGAGGCCACAGGGCTGATCATGGCGGGTCGCGTATGGATCGGCCATGTCCCCATGGACAAGCCCGGCACCCCCGTTCCTGCCGACACGGTGCTGACCCTCACAGAAAAGGCAAAAAAATATGCCAGCCGATCCGGATATAAGCTGGCCAAGGCTTTGCAGGTGTTTGGGATAGCCCCTCAAGACCTGACGGTGTGTGACATCGGTGCCAGTAACGGCGGGTTTACCGATTGTTTACTGCAAAACGGCGCAGCGCAGGTGTTCGCGGTGGATGTGGCCTATGGCATTTTGGCGTGGGAACTGCGCAGCGACCCGCGCGTCACCGTGCTGGAACGCACCAACGCCCGCAACCTGACCCTTGAACAGCTGGACAATACGCCCTGCGACATGGCGACCGCGGACGTGTCCTTCATATCGCTGAAGAAGATCTATCCCGCCATTCGTCGGGTGCTGAAGCCGGAGGGCATCTGCGTGACCCTGATCAAGCCTCAGTTTGAGGCACAGCAGCGCCAATTGGGCAAAAACGGCGTGCTCAAAGACCCCGCCGACCTGCCGCCCCTGCTGCTGTCCCTATTCGACGCCGCGGCCGAGAACGGGCTGTACCTGCGCGACTTGACCGTTTCCCCCATCCATGGCACCAACGGCAACGTGGAATATCTGGCATATTACACCGGCACCCCCACTCTCACCGAGGAGGAGCGTTTAACGCTGCTGACCACCGTTTTACAGCAGCTTCCCGACAGTGACCGATAAAAAAGCACGAGCAGTTTTTACTGCTCGTGCTCTTTCTTATTTCAGCAACGCTTCTACCGCGTCCACGGCGGGAGTGATCTCGTCACACACCGCACGCTCGATCTCGCCGCTATCGCACAGGCGAGCAATGTTCGCATCAATAGGCAGCTTGGCCAGCAGCGGAATGTTCATCTCCTCGGCGGCCTTGTCCAGTCCGTTTTCTTCACCGAACAGGGTGATCCGCTTACCGCAATCGGGGCAGGTGAGGTAACTCATATTTTCCACCAGACCCACCACGGGAATGTTCAGCAGATCCGCCATGGTCTTGGCCTTGCCCACCACCATCTGCACCAGCGATTGGGGCGTCGACACCACCACCGTGGCATCCACGGGCAGGGACTGATACACCGTCAGCGGCACATCACCGGTTCCGGGAGGCATATCGATAAACAGCACATCCAGATCGCCCCACACCACATCGGTCCAGAACTGGGTGACCGCACCCGCCAGCACGGGGCCGCGCCATACCACCGGCTTGGTCTCGTCCTCCAGCAACAGGTTGATGGACATGACCTTGATGTTCATATGGGTCTCGGCGGGCAGAATGCCCAGCTCGCTTCCCTGCGCCTTTTGACGCAAACCGAACGCGCGAGGAATGGACGGACCGGTAATATCCGCGTCCAGCACGCCCACCTTATAGCCGCGGCGTGCCATCATCACCGCCAACAGCGAGGTGACGGAGGATTTTCCCACGCCGCCCTTGCCGCTGCCCACGGCGATTACTTTTTTAATACTGCTGAATTCGTTCAGCTTTGCGTGCAGATCCTGCTCACGCTCACTACAATTTTGGGAGCAGGTTTTGCAATCGTGTGTACATTCGCTCATGTTGATCTCCTCCTTGGCTATAGCCGAAAAGCCGCCCTGTGGGCGGTTAGGAGTTCGGTTCTTTTCGGCTATACCAAGTATACCCCCTTTATCCCGAAAAATCAAGGTAGATTTCGCACAGGGGCAAGCCCTCCCTCATAGGCTGAAATGAAGGAGGGGTTCTATGACAGTGTTTCAGGCACCGGTGCGTTTTTTTGCGGGAGCATCCACCCCCTGCGGGTACAAAAACAGTTTACCCGATCTGTACCGTCCCGAGGACGGATGGCGGGTATATCTCATCAAAAGCGGTCCGGGAACGGGAAAATCCACTCTTATGAAACGGGTATACGAGGAATTATCTGCCGGCGGCGAGGAGGCAGAGGTGTTTTGCTGCTCCGCCGACCCATCGTCACTGGACGGCGTACGGTTCCCTCGCCTGCGGGTGTGCCTGCTGGATGCCACCGAGCCCCATGTGGTAGAACCGCGATACTGGGGCGTATGTGAACAGCTCGTGCCGCTTTCGGTGTGCATGAACGAGGAGGCCCTGTATGCCCGCCGCCGTGCCTACCTCACCGTTGCCGAGGAAAACCGTGCCCTGCACGCCCGCTGCCGCCGATTGCTGTCCGGTGCCGCCTCCTTGCTGAATGAAAACGCCCGCCTGCAGCGGGACACCTTAGACGAGGAAAAGATTTCCCGCACCGCCGCCCGCTTGGCATCGCGGGAATTCCCTGCGGCGGGCGGCGAGGGCAACGAGCAGCGCCGCTTTCTCAGCGCGGTCACGCCGGAGGGGGTCCTGCCACTGTTCGAGACCGTGCAAGCCCTGTGCCCCCGCATTTACGCGCTGGCAGACGACTACGGCGCCGCCTCCTCTCTGCTGCTGACTGAGCTGCGCAAGCGCGCGTTGGCGGCGGGGCTGGACATTCTCACCTGCCCCTGCCCTCTGTCGCCCGAAAATCGCTTGGAGCATCTGCTCATCCCCTCGCTGGGGTTGGCCTTCGTCACCTCCAACCGTGCGCACACGGTGGATTTTCCGGTACTCAGTCGCCTGCACGCCGCCCGCTTTTCCGATGCCGAGGCACTGCGCCGCTGCCGTCAACGGTTATCCTTTAATCATCGCGCCGCCGAAGAACTGCTGAACGGGGCGGTGGTGGCACTGAGTGAGGCGCGGGAGGTTCACGACCGCATGGAGGCCATTTGCGGCGCGGCCATGAATTAGGAGCGAGCCCGCGAAATGCAGGATGCCCTCGTGGAAAAGATTTTGAAACTGGCCACATAAAAAAGGTGCGGGGATATACCCCGCACCTTTTCTTGTTAAAACAGCTCGCCGGCGTCTATCAGGTTGTCGCCAAATTCAGACGAGTCATCAAAGCTATCCCCCACCGTCGTGGTCGTCGTTCCGCCACCGTTTGCCTTGGTGGTAGTGGCATTCGCCTGCTGTTCGACGGTAGTGGTGCAATGGCCGTCCACACCACAGGTGGTAGAGGTAACCGTATTGTCCAACGTGGTGGTCGTCACCGTTGTCACCGTGCCGCCGTCCTTATCCCCGCCGTCTGTGGCAGCACACCCCATCACCGTGCAAAGTACCATCATCAACACGATCCCGATCATCAGTTTACGCATAGCCGTTCACACTCCGTTTTCTTGTTCTTCCTTAAGCATACTGATATTTTGACAAATTGTCAAGTAGGACTACCTCACTCGCATCCCCAGTTGCGGCGACCGATATCGCTGCAGGCGCCGTACCCCTACCGTAAACACCCCAAAATTTGCCACTATCCCCGGCAGACACCCATCGATGCCAAAAGGATTGCCCCACCACACATTCCAGATCAAACACAGGCTGAAACCCGCCACCGCCGCACGGCGGAATATCCGCCCGTTTGCCCGCACACCCAACAGCGCCGCCGCCAACGGTACCAGCACCACAGGGCTCCAGAAAGAATACGCCAGCAGTAAAATGGAAAACACGTGGGGAATGGCAAAGGAGACCGCCACCGCTGCCAGTCCCGTCGCCAAATTCACGCCCCGCAGCCACCGCAGCTGGGCGCGGTCACTCATGTGCGGACGGGCGGGTAAGACGGTGTCGCACACCAGGCTTACCGCCGCACCGTTAAGGAAGCCGTCTGCCGCCGACAGGATGATGGACACCATGGCGGCCATCAGCAGCCCTCGCAGCCCCACGGGCAGCAGAGTGACGATTAGATCGGGCATGGCGGACGCCGCATTTTCGGTGAGGTTCAGCGCCCGCGCCGCCAGTCCCACTCCCGCCGTCACCAGGAAAAAAGGCATAGAAAACAACCCACTCCACATGGTGCCGCGGGCGGTCTGCTTCGGTGTTTTGCCGATGAGCAGTCGTTGCATATACGGCGGTGCCAACGCTTCCCCGCACATCATGGAGAAAAACAGCGAAACAAACGCGGGCCACGAGGAGTCGTTGAGAGGGTCCAGCAGCTGCTTGGGCAGGGCATCGTATACCGCGCCCACACCGCCGCCCGCGATCACCGCTAAAACTAGCAGCACGGGCATCCCCACCGCCAACAGCAAAAATTGCAGCATATCCGCAAAAATAACGGATTGCAAGCCGCCAAAGGTGGTGTACAGCAGCACCACACCGCAGCCTATCAGCGTCCCCACCCGAGCGGAAACACCCAGCAGGGAATGAAAAACCAGTCCGATGGATTCCATTTGCGCACCCACCACACCGGCACAGCACAAAAACGAAAAGAAGCCTGTCAGCCGACGGGCGCTCTGTCCGTAGGCCGCGCCCACGATCCCTCCTACGGTACGCGCCTCGGGAAACCGTGCCACCCCCGGCACCAAAAATTTGCCGATGAGCAGCATGCCCACGCTGAACCCAAACAAGGTCAACGCCGTGCCGATGCCGTGCTCGTAGGCCGCCGCCGCGTTGCCCGACGAATACCCGCCGCCCACAAAGGACGCGGACAGGGTGGCAAAGATCACAAAGGTGCCGTACTGCTTTCCCGCCGCCGTAAAATCCGCCGCATTTTTGACCTGACTGCCGCCCCGCAGGCCGATGGCTACCAGCAGCACCAGATACGCCGCCACGATCCCGATATCGATCATACTCCCGCCTCCGCTCTCGGTACAATGTATGCACCATTCCGCGGGAAAAGCACAGCACCCGTGCGACACGTCGCACGGGTGCTTGGTTACTTTATTCGGTTACGTCGGGGTTCTCCTGCTCGGCGGAAGCCTCCGGTACGATCCCCGTCAGCTCCTCCAGCGTTTCGGGCAGCGGGGGCTGCTCGCTCATGGGCGCGGTGTTGACGGAAAAGCCCTCCTGCACCGGACGGGCGCTCTCGTAGTCCAAGCATTCCTCCATCGGGGCGGGGCGATTTTTTCTTGCCCGCGACACCAGCAGCAGTACGATAAGCACGATCAGCGATACCGCCGAAATGCCTGCGCCGATCAGCAAGCCGTTGGGCGTGTACTCGAACGCAATCGTATGCGCACCGGTGGTGATATCAAAGGCGAGGAACCCGTCGTTGATGCCGTAGGTCTCCACGGCCTTGCCGTCCACTGTCACCTTCCAGCCCGCATCGTAAGGGATGGAGGTCATCAGCACTCCGTCGCGGTCGGCGTTCACCGTGCCCACCAAGGAATTCTGATCAAACTCGGTGATCTTCAGCTGGCTGTTCGCCAATACGGCCATACCTTTTTCGTACGCCTCCGTATTGAGCATCGCCACATAGAAGTTACCGCTGCACGCGCTGTCCGAGGTGACCGTCATGGTGACGGTCGCTCCCGCCTGCACCACCCCGCCGTCGATGATATACGGCTCATAGGGTGTCACCGACCAGGAATTGCCGTTCTGCTCGTTGCCGTCGCCGGATGCATAGGAAATGCTGATGGCATCCGCCGCACCGCAATCGGCATACAGGAACAGCTGCCCTCCCGTGGGAATGGTGGCCGTAAAGGAGGCGGATTCCGAGCCATCCGCGGGGCTGACGTAAAATCCGCTCTCGTTATACGAGGTGGATCCGATGCCGTTGCCGTCCGCCTCGATGGCGCACAGGGTATACAGCTTGTCGTCCAGTCCCGTCAAGGCGTTAAACAGCAGCTCTTGGGACACGATGGGATTGTATTTGGTGTAGGTGTATTCCTTCACCGCGCTGTCCGCCACATATCCCACGCCCAGCGCGTCGGTGTTTTCGTAAATGTAATAGTTCTGTCCCCCATAGGACACCGAATCCAGCAGGGTCAGCTGCGGGTGGGTCGTCAACCGCGCCTGCAGCAGCACATACCGAATCCCCAGCAGCGAATCGGTAAAGGGCACAAAGGAATGGTACAAATGGCTGTTCACGCCGTTGATGGCATAGCCCAGCCCGCCCATCAGCTTGGTGGTGGTGTAATAGTTGCTGGAGGAGAAGGAGGTAATACCGCGGTAATGGAACAGTGCCGTATCCACACAGGTGCGGCGGGGTAGCAGCTCCATGCGGTAAAAATCGCCGTTTGCCTTTTCGTCGCCGATGTCCTGTGCACGATCCACGGCCAGTCGGATCGACTCGGTAATGGCGTTATCCACATAATTGGCGTGACCGGTGTAATATTCGTTGCCGTTGATGGTAACGAAGGACACACCGCCGCCCAGCACCATTTCTGCGGTAACTACCAACAACAGCAGGGCATACGCCACCCGGCGGCGCAGCAGGCGGCGGGTCGCCAGTGCCAAGATCAGAGCGTATGTTGCAAGGACCGCCAGGTTGGCGTAGATCACCTCAAAGGTATACGCCTCGTCGCCGAAATGCTCCTCGATCATCAGGTAGGCCACAGCCCCTGCGAAGGTGGCAAACACGTGCTTCAACTCGATGTGCTTCAGCTTTGACAGCGTTTCAAAAGCCATCAGCAGAATAAAGAAGCTGTACACAAAGGAAAAACGGTACGGCAGGTCGTTGGGAGAATGCAGACCGTGCCACGCCAGATCGGTCCAGTTGATCAAAAAGCTGAGCGACAACACCAGCCACAGCGCCATGTATACCGCACGGCGACGGCGGGAGATCCCCTTATTCAAAGCGAACAGCGGCACGCAGAACGCCGTGAGCACACCGCAGTACATGTTGGGAAGATTGCCCGAACGGATGGTAGGGGTTACCCCTACCAGATGCCGCCCGATCAAGCGGAAAATATCCACCGAGCTGTTCAGGTCGGGCAGATCGGCACCGGCGGCAGAGGTGCTCTGCAGCGCCAGATATACGGGGATCAGCATGAACGCCGTCAAACCTGCAGCAAGCACCGAAAATCCCGCAAACCGTCCGAAGCTGACCGCCACCTGCGTGCCGCTACGAGGCGAGCGCAACACATACGCCACATAATACAGCACCAGGAAAATACACAGCATGAACGCAATGTAGTAGTTGGCGAACAGGCAATACGCCAACGACAGCACATAAGTCAGATATTTACCGGTGCGCATCAGGCGTTCAAAGCCGAGAATGACCAGCGGCAGCACCATGACCACATCCAACCACATGATGTTCCAGGAATAGGCAAGCAGGTACATCATCATGGAGTACATGACCGATACCATGGGCACGCATAAGCTCTTGCGACGGAAGATGGTCTGCACACAGAGTGCAAACAGTCCGCCGGTCAGCGCGTTTTTCAGCAGGGTGACAAACAGGATCCCCTCCGCCAGCAGGCGCTCCGGGAAGATGAGGAGAAACAGGTTCAGCGGACTGGCAAGGTAATAGCCAAATAAGGAGATATAATTGGCACCCATCCCCACTTCAAAGGAATAGGTGGATAGGTCCCCACCGAGGATCGCATCCCGCAGTCCCGAAAGCAGAGGGGCATATTGGTGATGCATGTCCACGATCATGCCCGTCTTTTCGCCCATGGGCCACATGCCCACAAAGGAATACGCCACACACATGACCGCCAAGGATAAAAAGCCCGACAATACGGGATAAAACCATACCGGTTGTTCCTCTGCGGGGCTGTCGCTGTCGCGTAGGTATTCCAAAAACAACACCAGCAGCATGGCCCCCAACAACAGGGAAATGCCGGCGCAGCAGGCGATCTTCTGCGCCAAGCCGGTAGGAGTTGCCGTGTTGATGCCGGTCAAATCAAACTTGCCGAACCCCCACAGCAGCAAAAACACCATCACACAAAAAAACAGTGTCATGGCACCGGCGAGTATCTTTCTCGAGGTATTCTCAGTCAAACGGGATGCCGTGTTTTTCATAGGTATCCTCCTTCAGCGGCGTCATATAGAAGTAAGTATATCATAAAAGTAAAAAAAGAGCAACGGTTGCTTTCACAAAACACAGCGCAAGAAATTCTTGACAAACTAAAAAAGGTATATTATAATATCTAGGCTGTCGGCATACCGACATCGAGATGTAGCGCAGTTTGGTAGCGCGCTTCGTTCGGGACGAGGCGACGAGCCCGAGCGCCGCCTGTGGCGGATACAGCGAGGGCGATGTCAGTGCCGCGGTCGAAATTCGCCGAGCGATCGCGAGAAACGCGAATTTCGGGCACCGCAAGCGGTAGCCGCAGGTTCGGGATTCGAACCCTGCGACTAAAAATACAACAATTTCATATCGAGATGTAGCGCAGTTTGGTAGCGCGCTTCGTTCGGGACGAAGAGGCCGCAGGTTCGAATCCTGTCATCTCGACCATCGATGGGCAATGAAAAAGATATTGCCCAAGAAACCCCCGATTTTATCGGGGGTTTCGCCGTTTCTACGGTCAGAAAAAAATTTGCGATTTTGCGAATGCGAAAATGGTGCATTTTCCTTTGTAGCAGGTTGTGAACTCCCCGAAAATTGAATACAAGCCACCGAGCGCATGGATAAGAACAAATCCATGCGCTTTTTTTATTTCCGCTGAAAGGAGGAAAACGATGCGAAAGCAAACGAACTTGGCCGAGGTCAAGCAAACAGCCCTTGCTCTGCTATCCACAGAGATCAATGAAACGCCGTACTCACCGATGATCGTCAAGCACCCCTTCACCGACACCGGAGTAAGTGCTATCCCCGATGGCAAAGGTGGCGTGGAGATGATCGATCTCACAGAAGATGATGCACAGCTCAGGTGGCGACAGTCTATGGCACGGCAGATCGATAAGGCAGATAGTGCCTACGCAATATATATGATGGTCACCAAGCCCTACGCGCTGACCTTTCTGAAATTCGCAATGCCCCATCTCTCAAGAGAAGATATGTCTCAAATCCTCGCCAGTGCATGGACGAGATCTGAAGCACCGCACCAGGACGTAAACGTTACCGTCAACCAACTCCTGCGGATGTTCAAGCAAGCCGATCCCACTTGCCTCATGGAGCAAGACGAATATATCCAGTTCAAGACATTGGACGATACGGTGACTGTCTACCGAGGGGTAACCCCTCACAATGCTAAAAGTGTGAAAGCGTTATCCTGGTCACTGAATCAGGAAACAGCCGAATGGTTTGCCCACCGCTTCGGTGAGAACGGAACGGTCTACGAAGCGCAGATCGATAAAAAGCATATATACGCATATTTCAGCGGAAGGAACGAATCCGAAGTAATCGTCGATCCTTCCTATCTGACAAACATTACGGAGGTACAGGATCTGTCCTCCGATTTTTTATTATCACAAGAATAACGGAGGTAACGAAAATGACCATATATCAAGAAGAAATGCAGCGAAAGGCACAGCACTACGGATGCATCACAAGTTATGACGAAGCAGACCAGCTCCTACTCATCTCGCACAAAGGAGTCCATCTGACCGCAATCAACCCCGAAGGATTTATGTTCTACAACAGCAAGGATCTCTCCGATCCCGAATCCCGTGAGGTATTCTCCCACCTTACGGACGATGCTGAAACCGTTCGAGAGTATGTCGGCCTCTACGAGTCAGCCCCACAGATGAAACCGAAGGACGTGCAGAACTACCGTAAGTTATCCGAGTACGGCGACGTAGTGTTCGCCGGAATGTACAGTCAAAAGCACGGGTTTATGTTCTGTAGCTGGCGACAGTCAGACGGCGGCAGATATCTTGCACACGGCGACTACTCACCCGACTACCTCTCATCCAAGGAGAACTTCGCCGTCCGTGCCGGACTCGTCGATGACAATAAGCTGTTCACCAAAGAGGAAGCCGAGGAACTGTTCAAGTGTGCAGCCTTCGCAAGAGATAACTGTGAATCGCTGACCTACGAACAGGATCGAGGTCTCATGGAGCTGATGGAAAAGCTCCAAACGGCGTATCCGCACCTAAAGGATAATCCGCCTACCTTCGATGACGGCGAAAACCCAATATTAAATATGTAAAAAAATATATAGCCCACGGTTTTGAACCCTAAACAAAACCGTGGGCTTTTTCTATTTACAGAGAAAGGAGTCCCACACGGATGTATTTCAGCGACAACTCCTCCGACCGATATTACGAGCGAATGATGGTCGGTGTTCCTAACTTCAAACCAAGAGGACACGGTGTCGTCATCGTCGGCAGCCGTCCTACAGAACCGCTTGTCATTCTGCGAATACAGGACGGAACGGCAACCCACCGAGAGATCTTGACCGAAACCACCAAAGCAATCAATCACAGACGATTCCGACACCGTCTCAACAAATATTTGAAAGAAAGCGAGATGAACCCTATGCGATACAAGAACGAAAAGCACCAAAGCGAATTCGAGGATGCCATCAGAAAAAAGGACAAGAAGGACTACGCAATGATGGCAGCTCTGTACCTTCTGACCGCAGACCTTCATCTGTGGAACCTATCCAAACGCCACGTGGGAAAGATCAGCATTAATTTTGCGGATATCCGGCTCAAGAATATCCACGCAAACGGTTACGCCCTTTTCTGCTGTGCCAAAGACCTCTGCCTCGGCACAAAGCACTTGAACGTGGCAGACCTCGCCGACACCGACCTCATTCCTCCGAAGCTGTTCGAGCTGATATGCAACGCAATGGCAATCCGAAGATTCGGCCTCGGCGCAATTAAAACAACAGAAAGGACGAATAACCAATGATCAAAGTAACCGTGCGATACAACGACCACCTGGTCGACATCCACTTCCCATGCTCCGAAACCACACTCCGGTCAGCACTCATGGAGATACACGCAGCCGACGATAACCCGCCCGAACTGTTCGTTACGGACGTTATCTTTCCCGAAGAACTCGGCCATCTGAAAGACCGCTTCGTCAATTTGGACGAGCTGAACTACCTTGCCAAGCGTATGGAGAGCTTCTTCGGTACGGAGGAAGAACAGTTCTACGAAGCCATGAAACAAGAAGGCTTCACCGAGCTGAAGGATCTCATCAACCTGTCCTTCAACCTCAACAAATACT
>JAFVQV010000028.1 GCA_017504645.1 Clostridia bacterium
CGCAGTCATTAACATCCGCTATGCATCTTCTGCGGTTATGCAGGGTGCCGCAGAAGTAATTGTATACGGAACAGCCGTTAAGTTTATAAATAAGTAATTCCCCTCTTTTGCTGATAGCACCACAGGCTGCGATCAAGGATATGAAATAAGAGATCCTTTCATAAACGAAAAATCCCCTCGGAGTGATCCGAGGGGATTTTTTCCATTGGTTGCAAGGGGCTTGTCTTTGTGATAAAATAGAACAACACCGGTTTCATGGATTGGAGGACAACGGTATGGCGTGGTATGACGAAGCCGTATTTTATCATATATACCCGTTAGGGATGACGGGGGCTCCCAAACAAAATTCTTACGGTGAGCCCGTGCACAGGCTGAACACCCTGTTGCCGTGGATCGCGCATATCAAACGCATCGGCTGCAACGCCCTTTACATCGGGCCGCTGTTCGAATCGGTGGGGCACGGGTATGAGACGACCGATTACAAAACATTAGACAGCCGCCTGGGGACAAACGAGGATCTGACCAATTTTGTGGCGGAATGTCACAAGCAAGGTGTTCGCGTGATCTTAGATGGGGTGTTCAACCACACCGGCCGTGATTTCTTCGCGTTTCGGGATATCAAACAAAACCGAGAAAACTCCCCCTATAAGGATTGGTACTGCCATGTCAATTTTGGGGGAAACAACTCGTTTAACGATGGGTTTTCTTATGAAAACTGGGGCGGATATGACCTCCTTGCCAAATTAAATCAGCACAATCCGGCCGTTCGGGACTATATCGGCGACGTCATTCGTTTCTGGGTGAGGGAGTTTGATATTGATGGTATCCGTCTGGACGCGGCAGACGTGATGGACCTGGATTATCTGAAGGCGCTGCGGCAGGTGGCAAACGAGGTGAAGCCCGATTTTTGGCTGATGGGGGAAGTGATCCACGGGAATTACTCCCGTTGGGCCAACGATGGAACGCTGCATTCCGTGACAAACTATATGCTCCACAAGGCCTTATATTCCGCCCACAACGACCACAACTATTTTGAAATTGCCCACACCGTCAAGTATGTCAGCGATATGGTGGGCAGCCGCCTGAAGCTATACACCTTTGTGGACAACCACGATGTGGAACGCATTTACACCAAGCTTCGCAACAAAGCCCACTTTGTGCCGGTGCACGTGATGCTGTATACCTTGCCGGGTATTCCGGCTCTCTATTACGGCTCGGAGTTCGGCATAGAGGGGCGAAAGGAGCAGGGCTCCGATGATTCCTTAAGGCCTGCGCTGACCTATGACGATTACAAGGAGGCGGTAAAAACCAATCCTTGCACCGGGCTGATCGCCGCCCTCGGCCGCATCCGTCACAGCACGCCTGCCCTTTGTTACGGGGAGTACAAGGAATTGGAATTGCACACCACGCACTTTGCGTATGAGAGGACCCTGGACGGTCAGTCTGTCATAATCACCGTGAACAACGGCGACGAGGAGGTCAGCATGAGCCTTCCCGGCGGGCGTGCTCACACCTATGTGGGCGCGCTGACGGGAGAGCGGGTGGCGGTAAAGGAGGGGCGTATTCAGGTGCGGGTGCCTGCAAACGGCGGCGAGATCTGGATCCCCGAAGGATTGCTGGAGGAGGGCGTTGCCCCCGTGCCGACAGCACCGTTTGAGAACGCGCCTGAGCCCGTAAAGGTTGCCCAAACGCCGTCGGCTCCCACCCCTGAAAAAGCGCAGGAGCAACAGCGGGAGGAGCGGCTGACCGCCGATCCCAACAGGCCGTACGAGGACCTGTCGGTACAAGAACTTCAAGAAGTAATTCTTGAAAAAATGAGGCGAAACGGTCCCGTGACCGACTATATGGTCGGTACGGTACGGGAAAACATCCATCACGGGTCTTTGGTGACTTGGGCGAAAAGCTTTTAAGAGGGACACAAATGGATCCCGCCGAGTAATCGGCGGGATTTTGTCGCAAATGGACATTGCGTGGCACACAAAAACAACGTATAATAGAGGAAATGAAACGAGTGACGGGGGAAGGCATATGAAATATTTTGATGCATACACATCCAACACGGTGGCAGGCAGCGGCAATCAAAAATTCTTTTGCATGGATGAAAACGAAAAACGGGTCGGGCGTGTTTTTTACAAGATCACGGCAGGGGGAACTTATCAATACTCGTTGTTGTTTTCTAATATTATCGACAGCACCTTTTCCGACGGCGCGATCAGTCACAAGAATTTGCTGTGCGATGAGTGGTATATTCACGCCGCTCGTATCGGAAGGTGTAAGGCCATTGATCCGTCGATACCCGTAACCGAGCTGGTTATGGCGGATGCAGGCCGAACGGATATTGTCGTGGAGGATTGGCGGGCGATCACCTTTGGCGGGCAGACGAAAAAAACGGTCATGCCCGGTGAATTTTTTTGCTCGGATCCGACAAAGCTCGAGTTTCAAAAAGGCGAGTATCTTTGCTTGGAGATGACCTTTTCGGGACGCATGATCCCTCATCATGCGGAAAGTGATCTTCCGGCGTTTATTTATCAAAACGGGCAATGGGTATTTTCGCGCGAGATGCCCTTTGTCGGTATGATCGGCTGTGACAGACCCGTTGTCGGTCGAATCGCCTATGTGGGTGATTCCATCACACAGGGAATCGGAACGCCGTGGAATTCGTACACCCATTGGAACGCCGTCTTATCCGAAAAGATCGGGGATGACTATGCCTTTTGGAATTTGGGGTTGGGTTACGGACGGGCCAACGATCTGGCTGCGGACGGGGCATGGGCCTACAAAGCCAAGCAAAGCGATATCGTATTTGTGTGCTACGGTGTTAATGATATTTTGCGGGGGCGTTCCGCAGAGCAGATCAAGGCGGATCTCACAAGCATCGTGCGGACGCTGAAAGGGTTAAATAAAACGGTGATACTGCAAACGGTGCCGCCCTTTGATTATTTGAGCGGCGCGGCCCAGAAGTGGGCAGAGGTGAATGCGTACATACGCGACGAATTGGTCGGCATGGTGGATCTGTTGTTTGACAATGTGCCGCTATTAGGCAAAGGCGGCGAGCAGGCGCACATGGCCCTCTACGGAGGGCACCCGAACTCTGAGGGCTGTGCGGTGCTGGCAGAAGCACTGTACGCGCAGGTAAAGGAACTGTTGGAGCAACGGCGCGCGTAGAGTGACAGGTTCAAGTGCGGGCGCGCTAAAGTGCATGGCCGTAGGCGGTGTGAGAAAGCGGGAACAACGCCGAAAATAGCGGAGAACCATAACGGAGGAGCATTATGAAACAGATCACGAAGGAATTTATTTTCGGGGAACCCTTGCCCGTGCCGGAAAACCACGCCTCGACGATACTGGTGCACGAGGATGGCACCAAGTTGGCGGCTTGGTTCGGCGGTACGAAGGAGGGCCGACCCGATGTGGTGATATGGGTAAGCCGCTGTGTCAACGGTGTGTGGACTCAGCCGAAAACGGTTACGCCCGAGTACGAAAAAGGGGTTCAGCATTGGAATCCTGTTTTGTTCTCAACCGGAGAAAAAGGGGTGCTGCTGTTTTACAAAATGGGATATCCCATCAGCGATTGGCATACCCGTTTTCTGGCTTCTTATGATTTCGGGGAGAGTTGGTCCGAGCCGACAGAGCTTGTTCCCGGCGACACGAGCGGTGGGCGAGGACCTGTTAAAAACAAGCCGATCCGCCTTTCAAACGGAAGGATCCTGGCACCTGCTTCCACCGAGCAGGGCGCATGGCGCTGTTTTATCGACCGTTTTGATGGTGTGCAGTGGGGAAAATCCCACATTCCCGTGGAATTACCCGACGCTGATGGGGTCAACGTCATTCAGCCCACTCTATGGGAGAGCCGACCGGGCGTGGTGCACGCGCTGATGCGTTCCAATCGAGGCAGGTTGTACCGCTCCGATTCCACGGACGGGGGAGAAACTTGGTCGCCTATCTATCCCACCGAAATGCCGAACAACAACAGCGGTATCGACTGTGTGCGGCTGGAGGACGGTCGCGTGGTGCTGGTGTGCAATCCCGTGGGAGAGGATTGCGGAAAACGGTCGCCGCTGTCGGTGTTTGTTTCCGCTGACAACGGCAAGACCTTTGTCAAAGCGGCAGATCTGGAAACCATTGACGGAGAGTTTTCTTATCCCGCCATTGTGGCTGTGGGCAGTCGGATTCACATTACCTATACCCACAAGCGACAAAAGATCGTTTACTGCGAGTTTGAGATGAACGATTGAAGATGCCTATTGCAAAGGGCGATGGTTAGTGGTATGCTGAACTTGTCCCATGATGCGGGACAACTACGTTGAAGAGGTGTTTTGTGATGAAAAAAGGGATCTCGGTACTGTTGTGCGCGGTACTGCTGTGCAGTTTATTTGCCTTCGCGGCAACGGCGGCACCCAACTATTGCGAGCTGTTTCAGACGGAAATTCGTTCGCTGCGCTGGTCGGTGATGTCACACGGCGGTGTCAATGTGGCGCCCGGCGACAGTTTTTCGGATAATGTGATCATGTATCACATGAAAAGCAAGCTCATGCAGCAATATTACGAACCGGAATCGGCGTATATAGTGATTCCCGCCGCTACCTTTGAAAGCGAGACCGCTAAGCAGTTTGCCAAGGTGGATTGGAATGTCCTGCGTGCTTGGAAAGAGGACAATGACGAAAACACCGGCTACAATGCGGCGAACAAGACCTATTCCTACATTGCCGCCGGCGGTATGGGCGACTCCACCACCTACGTGGTGCAGGGCTATACCCAAAGCGGTAAGCAATATACCGTGTACAGCTATTTCATCGATCAGGCGGGCGGTACCATCGCCGCCGATGCGGTCAAGGGTGTGGATTACATCACCTACAACGAGGTGGATTGTCCTGTGGAGCATCGCCTGAAAACGGTGGTGGAGACCGACGGCACCTATGTGAAATTCCATTCTTGGGAAAAGGTGGACAGTATTCCTGCGGCGGATACGCTGATCGTGCCGGGGGAGACCGTGCCCGATCCTACGACGACTACCAAGAAGCCTACTACTACCACGACGAAAGTGACGACCACTACCACCACGGCGGCGCTTACCGGTACCACGGCGAAGCCCCTGGAGGTGGTGGCGCAGATCGACACCGCCAAGCTGGAGACGGTTGCCGAGGTGTTCCCCGAAAACACCGTGGTGACGGTGGAAAAGATCGAAAAAGCCGAGACCCTGCAGACCATTGAGACCGCGGTGAAAAAGGTGGCGACCGCGTTCGTAGCCTACGAGATCACCGCTAAGAGCAACAACGTGACCGTTCAGCCCAACGGCAAGGTCAAGGCCACCTTTACCGTGCCTGCTGAGTACGACATGAGCAAGGTCGTGGTGCTGTACGTGGCGGACGACGGGTCCACCGAAACGGTGCCCTCTACCGTGGACGAGGCCAGCGGTACGGTGATTGCGGAGCTATCCCATTTCAGCACCTACGTGGTGGCTCAGGCGCTTCCCGAAAGTGACGATGACGCGCAGGGAAGCAACGCGGAGAAACAGCCCGATAGTCCCCTCCTGTGGATCGTGATCGCCGCCTTGGCGGTGGCGGTGCTGGGCGTGGCATTGTGGTATTTCCTCATTTTTCGTAAAAAATAAGAGCCGATAACGAAACGCCGATGGCAGGTACCTGCCATCGGCGTGTTTGTTGTAGGGGCGGTCAGTCGGGACGATATTCGGCAATGTCCTCCAAGCGGCAATCCAGTGCCGCACACAGCTTATTCAGCGTTTTGGTCTCGATGTTGTCGTTGGCTTTCAGGCGGCGGACCGTCTTGCTGTCAATGCCGCATTGCTCCCGCAACTGGTAGGTGCTGACCTGCTTTTCCTTCATGACGCTCCACAGCTTATCAAATCGAATCATCGTGATACTCCCCCTTGACAGGATTTATTATGGGGGTTATAATCTTAATT
Source organism: Clostridia bacterium (assembly GCA_017504645.1). GTDB lineage: Bacteria > Bacillota > Clostridia > Oscillospirales > Acutalibacteraceae > RGIG3009. The sequence goes on from JAFVQV010000028.1 coordinate 5,921, forward strand.
ATTAAGGGGATATAATCCCCATGTCGGGAGGATTTTCCGTTGAAAAATAGGGAAGAGTATACCATGCAGGAGGATCATTCCGTCAGTGGGTATCTAAAACGACAATCCACGCAGACACTATTGCAGATATTAGCCGACCCCACTTATGGTAACGATCCGTATTATGTTTCTGAGATCGCACAGATCTTGGAGCAACGCACGCAGTCATAAATACCCCCGCCGCGTAAACGGTGGGGGTATGTTGTTTTATCCGTAGTAGTTTTTCCAGCTGTATTTGGTGCCGTTGCACTTGGGGCCGGGGAAATCGCTGCCCGTGGTGCTATGGTCCAGCGCCTCCATCTGCGCCGTGGTGAGGTTGAAATAATCGTGGTACGCATCGTTCGGGTCGCCGCCGATGGGATCGTCAAAGGTGATGTCGCAGGCGTACCATTCGTTGTCCAGCTGCACGGCGCTCCACTTATGGCCGCCGCCCGCGTTGCCCGTGATGCCGGTGCAGTTGATGCCGACCGCCAGACACAGGGTCTGGAACGCCTCGGAATAGGATTCGCACACGCCTTTTTTATTCATGATGATGCCGTAGGCAGTCCAGTTATCCTCGGCCAAGCCATCCCATTGGGCGGACAGGTTATAGTTAGAGCGCTTCAGAATATAGTCGTAGATCAGGCGCTCCTTTTCCACCGCGGGAACGTTCGCGGGGATGGTGGCGGTGATGGCGGCTACCTGCGTGTCAAAGACGGCTTTCTTAGCCACGATGCCTTCCCACAGTTCCTGATAGATCTCGGGGTACGGAGAACCGTGTTTGCAGTAGCGTTCGCCGTCGGAATAACTGAAGATAAACCCGCCTTCGTTTCCGTAGGAAAACCGCGTTACACTGTTGCACAGGTAGAAGTGCTCGGGGTTATCCATCATGTACATGAAATAAATGTAATAGTTGCGGCCTTCCAATACCGCCGCGTCCATCATCACGCGGGCATCCAGGTTATTCACCGCTTTGTCAATGGCCATGTACCACTCCTTTTGCTGATTGTTGAGCAGAGAGTAGATGTACCGACCGGTCACGGGCACCTTGGTATGCACCTGATTGGCGGCATAGCCATAGGTGGGATTGGTGGCCTTGGTCGTGGTGGTTACCGTGGTGGTGCTCACGCCGGGAATCGGTTTCGCCGTCGTGGTGGTCGTCGCCTTGGTGGTCGTGGTGGTGGGCCGCGTGGGAATGGGCGGCGGCAAGGTGGTGGTGGGCTTACCCGTGGTGGTGGTGATCACCGTCACCGGCGGGGGCGCCGTGGTGCTTTTCCACGTGGGAGTGGTGGCCGTCGTGGGTGGACGGGTGGGAATGATCGGTGGGGCGGTGGTCATTTCCGCCGTGATGCTGCCGTCCGCATTCTGTGTGGTGGTGATAGAGCCTTCCAGCTGATCCATCAGCTGATCCAGTGTGGTGGTGGCGGATGATTGGTCAGTGGTAGTGGTATCCGTCACCGGTGTGTCCGCGCCGCAGGCGGTCAATGCCGCCGCCAGACACAGGCACAGTGCCAACGATAACATGCGTTTCATAATATCCCCTCCTGATATCTTTAGTATAGCACGCTTTTTGAAAAAGTCAAAGAGCGGTGCGTTGACTTGTTTTCCCAATCGTGGTATACTGGGTGTCATCGTGGAGAAAGGAGGCGGAAAACCGTATGAATTCCCGATTTTTGCAAGGAATGCGCCATGGCATTCCCATCATGCTGGGGTACCTATCGGTATCCTTTGGGTTTGGCATCCTGGCAGTGCAGCTGGGATTGTCGGTGTTTTCTGCTACCGTCATTTCCGCCACCAACCTGACCTCTGCGGGACAGGCCATGGGGGTGCAGGTCATTGCCGCGGCGGGAACGCTGTGGGAAATGGTGCTGACCCAGCTGGTCATCAACCTGCGGTATTCGCTGATGGGCATTTCCCTGTCTCAAAAGCTGGCCCCCTCCTTTACTACGCCCCACCGCTTAGTCGCCGCCTACGGCATCACCGATGAGATCTTCGCCGTGGCGTCCTCTCAGAATTTCGCCGTCACCCCCGCCTATATGTACGGGCTGATCGTCGTGTCCGCCGCGGGCTGGGTCAGCGGCACGCTGCTGGGTGCCGCTGCGGGGCAATTGTTGCCTGCCGCCGTCACCGATGCCATGGGGATTTTGTTGTATGGCATGTTTTTGGCTATCATTCTGCCGCCCGCCCGCCGTCAGCCGCGGGTGCTGTTCGTAGTGATCTTCGCCGCCGCTGTCAGCGTGCTGTTTTGGCACGCCGTTCCCGCCGTGCCCGACGGCTTTGCCGTCATTATCAGCGCGGTGGTCGCCGCCGCCGTGGGCGCGCTGCTGTTCCCTCTGCAGGATGAAACGGAGGCGACGGCATGACATTGGTTATTTACATTGCGGTGATGGCCGGGGTCACCTACCTTATCCGTATGCTGCCCTTTACCTTGTTTCGCAAAAAGATCACCTCGCGGTTTATGCGCAGCTTTTTAGAGTACATCCCCTACGCGGTGCTGGCCGCCATGACGGTGCCCGCCATCTTCTATTCCACCGGCGATATGGTGACTGCCGCCGTGGGCACGGCGGTGGCGCTGGTGCTGGCCTTTTGCAATTGCCCCCTCATCGTGGTGGCGTTGGCGGCGGCCGCTGCGGCGCTGGTGACGGGTTGGGTACTATAGGAGGAGTCGCTCATGAATTATACGGGCTTGCTGATCGGGCTGGTGTCCTTTCTCACCATCGGGGTGTTTCATCCCATCGTGATCAAAAGCGAATATTATTTTTCCAAGAAAATCTGGCCTTTGTTTCTCGTGGGCGGCATCGTGTTCTGCGTGCTGTCGGCGGTGGTAAAGGGTACGGTGCTGTCCTGTGTGTTCGCCGTAGTGGGCTTCTCCATGTTCTGGAGCATCAAGGAGCTGTTCGAGCAGGAAAAACGAGTGCAGAAGGGGTGGTTCCCCCAAAATCCCAAGCGGGTACCGCCTGCGACCAAAGAAAAGGAAACCGTTCATCAATAAGAAAAGCGGCACTGCCCATGGCAGTGCCGCTTTGATTTTAGGGGCGTTTCCGTTTGAGGATCAGCAGGACAGTCGCCGTGCCGCCGCCGCAGACCACTACGGCGATCAGCGCCCACAGCCACCACAGGCTGCTGCCGTCGTCTGCAGGATCGGTGCCCGCGTTGGTGCCGGGCTCGTCGCCGTCTGCCACGGTGGTGATGGTGGTGCCGTCCGCATTGGTGGGCGGCGTGCCGTCGGGGGTGGAGGGGTTCGCGGTGCCGGCGCTGCCGTCTGCAGTGGTGCCGTCGGTGTTGCCGCCTTGATTACCGCCGCTGTTATTGCCGCCTGCGGTGGTGTTACCACCCTGATTGCCGCCCGCCGTCGTACCGACGGTGCCGTCGGCGAAGATCTCGTCCGACTCGATCTTGGAATTCGCGTCGTTTGGGCCGCTGTAGTTGGTATCGGACATGAGCAGGGAGTTGATCACGTAAATCGCATTCTCCTCCAGCACGGAACGCTTGAAGGTGCCGTTTCGATACGCGGTGATCACGTCGTCGTACTGCCGCGCCGCGGCGTTAGCGCCCATTTTCATGTTATGCCGCGCTAACACCATGTCAGCGGTGTGGTTGCTTACGTCGTCCCAGTCGCTCATGAACAGGCCGTCCCACTTCCATTCGTCCCGCACCACGTTGACGAGCAGGTCGGTGCGCTGCCAGGAGTTGACGCCGTTGATGCGGTTATAGGAGGTCATGATGCTGGCGGGGTTGGCTTCTTTGACGGTGATCTCAAAGCCCTTGAGGTAAATTTCACGCAGAGCGCGCTCCGACACGCGGCTGTCGTTATTGCCGCGCTCCGTTTCCTGGTTGTTGACCGCCAGGTGCTTCATGATGACGCCCACGCCTTGCTCCTGCGCCCGCAGGGTGACCGTCGCCGCCATCAGACCCGTCATCAGCGGGTCCTCGGAATAATACTCGAAGTTACGGCCCGCCAAGGGGTTACGGTGAATGTTCACGCCCACCGCCTGCCACATGAAGGGCTCGGCGACGCGCTCGTCGTCGTATTTGCCGCCCACGGTGCCCACGTCCGCCGCCACGTCCAAATTCCAGGTGGAGGCGATGCAGGTGGCACTGGGGAATGCCCACATGTAGGTGTTAGAGCCCGCAGGGCCGTCCAGATTGGCGGCCACGGGGATGCCGTATTTTGTGCTGACCTCGTTGCTGCCGCCCACGCCCGCGTTGGAGGAGGAGCCCGGCTTTTCGGTGCTGGCAGCAAAGGAGGCCAGCTCCTCGATGGTCATCTGGGAGACCAGGTCCTTCACCGTTTTTTTGCCCGCCTTGACGTCTGCGTAGGTGATCTTGGCGGCGGGGGTGGTCTGCTGCGTTTCGGTGCCGGGGTTCGTGTACAGGGCGTACGGGGTGCCGGTGGGCAGGGTCTCGTACTTGCCGTTGGCCAGCAGGCGCTTGGACAGATCGGAGGGGGTCATCTGCTGAGTCAACTGTTCGGTCACGGTGAGGGAGGATACCTTGTAGGTGCCCGCTTTGGACACATTTTTAACCGAATTTCCCACATAAATGTCGTAATTGCCCGCTTCCATGACCCAAGCGGATCTTTTGCCCGTGACGCCCGTGTCGTCGTAGGACGCCATGTCGGCGATGGGGAAGGTGACCGTCACCGTCTGGGATGCGCCGGGGTGCAGGGTCTTGGTCTTGGCGAAGCCCGCCAGCTCCTTACCCGGTTTTCCCAGCTTGGCACTGCCCGTGCCCATCTGGGGGGCGGAGAAGTATACCTGCACCACCTCTTTGCCCGCCACGCTGCCGGTGTTTTTCACGGTAGCCTGCACGGTGATGTGGGTCTTGTTGGACGAATATTTCACGTTGCTGATACTGAATGTGGTGTAGGACAGGCCGTGACCGAATTCGTAGTTGACCTTCTCGTACTTCGTGTCGAAGGTCTCGAAATACCGATAACCCACGAAAATGTCTTCCTCGTAATGGGTGTACTCGGCCTTGCCGAAGTTGGCGGTGGTGGGGTAGTTCTCGATGGGGGCGGCGGTCTGCACCAGCTTGCCCGAGGGGTTCACGTCGCCCACCAGCAGGTCTGCCAGTGCCTGGGGGCCCATGTGGCCGCCGTACCACGCCGCCAGCGCCGCGTCCACCACTTGTTTACCGTCGATGCCTTTTTTCACGAAGTCGGTATCCATCAGGTTGCCCGTGTTATACACCACGATGACCTGATCGAAGGTGGAGTCCAGCTTTTGCAGCAGCTGGATTTCCTTAGTGGAGAGATACCACTCGCCGGGAGCTATTTTGCTGTCGGGCTTTTTTTCAGTGCCGCCCAGCACGACTTCCTCTATGCCGCCCTCGCCCTCTAAACGGGAGACGATAAACACGGCTTTGGTGACGCCCGCTTGTTTTGCCGCTTTCAGGTCGGCGTCGGTGGGACGGTAGCCGGAGGGGTTCTTTTCATATTTTTCGCTGATGGGGGCGTACAGCTTGAATTTGCCGCCGCTTGCCTTGTCCCGCAGCTTATCCAGCGGGGAGACCTTGATATTGCCCCACACCGCACCGGCGCCCGCGCCGCCCGGCAGGTAGCTTTGGCTCTTTTTGTCGTGGTTGTACAGCTGAGAAGCACCGAAGATCGCTACCGTGTCGGTGCTTTTCAGCGGCAGGGCGGCGCCCTCATTCTTCAGCAGGACCGCGCCCTCCTGTGCGGCGCGCAGGGCTACCTCCTGCATTTCCTTGGTGGAATAGGCAGTGCTGCGACGGATGGTGCCCGCCTCGTTCAGCACGGCGCCCCAGCCCGTCTCATTGGTGGCGGTGGCGGCCGAGGCAGGGCGAGCCCCGCCGATCAGCAGGGTGACCGCCAGCAAGCAGGACAAGGTTACCGAACAGATGCGTTTCATAATCCTTCCTCCTCGTTGCGGGAGCGCAGCAGCGCCCCGATGACATATTTGGCGTTCTCGATGAGCAGGGCGCGGGAGATCTTGCCGTCCTCGTAGCCCTGCACCACGTCCCAATACACGCGGGAGGCCTCGTTGCCGCCCATCTTGATGTTGTGACCGCACAGCACCATTTCCAGCGTTTTGGTGCCCACGTCGTCCCAGTCACTCATGTACATGCCCTTCCAGCCCCATTCCTTGCGGATGACGTCGATGAGCATCTCGGTGTACTCCCACGAATCGTAGCCGTTGATCTTGTTGTAGGAAGTCATGATGCTGACGGGGTCGGACAGCTTCAGGGCGATCTCAAAGCCCTTTAAGTAAATTTCACGGAGAGCACGCTCCGACACGCGGCTGTCGTTGCCGCCGCGGGCGGTCTCCTGATTGTTGGCTGCCAAATGCTTGACCACCATGCCGATGTCCCCCCGCTGCTGTACCTTGAGGGTGGTGGCGGCGGCCATCAGGCCCGTGATCAGCGGGTCCTCGGAATAATACTCGAAATTGCGGCCGCCCAAGGGGTTGCGGTGAATGTTCAGTCCCGCGCCCTGCCACATAAAGCTGCCGTAGCGGTAGCCCTTTGCCTTGCCGCGAGAAAAGGCGGCGAACAGGCTGCCGCAATCGGCGGCGAGGTTCAGATCCCACGTCGAGGCCAGGCAGATGCCGCTGGGGAAGGCGCATTGGACCGTGTCGGGTCCCGCGGGGCCGTCCAGACAGGACGCCACGGGGATGCCGTACCGCTTTTGTGTGCTTTGGTTGCCGCCCACGCCTGCGTTTTGGGAGGAGGCCTTGCGCTCGGTGCTGGCGGCAAAGGAGGCCAGTTCCTCCTCCGTCATTTGGGAGACCAGCTCGTCCAAGGTATGCTTGCCGCTGACCACGTCGTCAAAGGTGACGGTCTGCGGGAAGGTGGTGAGAGTGGGTCGGGGCTCCTGCGGGCGGTCAATGGTGGGGACGGGGGCGCGAGGGCCGGTGGGCAGCTGCTCATAGGTGCCGTCTGCCAACAGCCGTTCCTGCAGGGCGTGGGGCGCCATCTTACGGGACAGCTGCTCCACCACCGTCAGGGTGTGTACGGTGTACACCCCCGCTTTGACGGCATTTTTCACCGAATTGCCCGCGTAAATAGTGTAATCTCCCGCCTCCAGCACCCACGCGGAGGGCGCCGCCGTGACGCCCGTGTCGTCGTAGGACGCCATGTCGGCGATGGGGAAAGTGACGGTGACCGTTTCGCTTTCCTTTGGTGCCAGCAGGCGGGTCTTTTGGAAGCCCACCAGCTCGCGGGCGGGCTTGGACAGGCGGGCGCTGCCCGTACCCATCTGCGGGCCGCCGAAATATACCTGTACCACCTCTTTGCCCGCGCGGTCCCCCGTGTTGGTGACGGTGACCGTGACGGTGATATATGCGTCGTCTGCCGCATAAGTCATATCGGTGAGGGCAAAGGTGGTGTAGGACAGACCGTGGCCGAATTCGTAATAAACGCGCTCGTGATGGGGGTCAAAGGTCTCAAAATACCGATAGCCCACGAACACGTCCTCGGTGTAGTGGGAGTATACCTGCCGCCCGAATTCGGCGGTGGAGGGGAATTCTTTAATGTCGGCGGAGGTCTGCACCAGCTTGCCTGCAGGGTTCGCGTCCCCTGCCAGCACGTCCGCCAGCGCTTCGGGACCCTGGTGGCCGCCGTACCACGCCGCCAGTGCCCCGTCCACCACCTGTTTGCCGCTGATGCCGTTTTTCACAAAGCCCGTGTCCATCAGGTTGCCCGTATTGAACACCACGATGACCTGCGCAAAGGCGTCGGACAGGCGGCAGAGTAGGTCCTTTTCCGCACCCGACAGGTACCACTGACCGGGGGCGGGCTGACTGTCGGGGTCGCCGGGCAGACCCAGCCACGTTTCCTCCGTGCCGCCCTCGCCCTCCAGGCGGGAGACGATGTAAAGGGCTTTGTTGACGCCCGCCGCCTGTGCCGCAGCGATGTCCTCGGCCGAGGGGATATACCCCGTGGGGTCGGCGGCGTATTTCTGACTGATCTCGTCATACAGGGTGAATTTGCCCTCCTCGGCTTTTTGGCGCAGGGCATCCAGAGGACTGCGTTTGGGCGCACCCCACACGGAGCCTGCGCCCGCGCCGCCCAGCAGAAAGCCCCAAGGGCTGTGCCGCTTATCCCACAGCTGACGGGAGCCGAACACCGCCACGGTGTCCTGCGGGGTCAGGGGCAGGGTGCGGTCCTCGTTCTTGAGCAGCACCATGCCTTCGGTACAGGCGGCGCGTGCCGCCGCGGCCGCTTCATCAAAATCGAAGGCGGCGTGGGGGTCAATGGTGCCCGCGTGACGGCAGCGGTCGCCCCAGTAGGTGACGAAGGATGTGTTGTCGATCATGGTATCGGCCTCGTTTCTTGGAAAGAATCAGTCCCAAATGGACTGTAGAGAATGAAGTTCCAGCGCGTCGAGAAGAAGATCGGCGTCGGTTTGCAGGGTGAAAAGGGGGAGGTTGCGGTCACACAGGGTCTGCTCAGTAAGACAGGACAGGCAGCTCTTGCCGCCGTCGGCGAACACCTCCATGCTGCAGCGATCCACGATCACTGTCAGGTCCAACGCGGTGCCCGTCACCGACAAAGGGGCGCGGCTGTCACCCAATTGTATCTCATTGGCAGAGAAGTGCAACAGCAGCCGGCGGCCGAAGATCTCCATATCCAGCGCACCGGCGGCGGGCAAAGTGCCCCGCAGGCGGATGACCTGTGCGCTGTCGGTCAGCGGGGCGGTAACGGGTTGCCCCGCTTGGAGGGGTAGGTCACGGTAGCAACGGGTATCGCCGTACAGGGAGGCGATCTCGGCAATGGGGGCCGCCTGCAGCAGATAGGTGCCGTCGCAGCAGCACAGGGACAGCTCTACGGGAAAGCTCATTTGTCCGCAGAAGGTATCTACGGGGGCTTTCCACACATCCCATGCCAGACGCACCACTCTGCCGTGGGGCAGGCCCGCAAAGGTCTGTCCCGCGTAGCCGGCACTGCCGTATTGCAAGGTCAAGGCGGGCTGACAGGGGACGAATTGGCCGTTTTCAAATCCGCCCACCAGGTAGCGCCCATGGGCGCCGATGAACACCCAACGGCGGGTACCGTTTTCCGCGGGCAGAGGGAACAGGTCGGGACATTCGCTGTCACCCGGCAGGCGCAGAGTCTGCACCGTGTCCCAGTGGACCAGATCGGCTGAGGATAGCAGAGAATACCGATCTTCTTCCAGATACAGCACCATGAGGTAGCGAGACAATTCGTCACAGTACACCACCTTGGGATCCCGATTGTTGCCCGCGATGTGGGGAACCACGGGGTTGCCCGCGTAGGGGGTAAAGGTAGTCAGCTTTCGGTCACACAGCACCAGATCCTGACAGTAGGGGGCGGTGGTGGTGGTGTGGAACAGGGCTACCGTGTCCTGTCCCAGCAGACCGTGCTCGTCCGCCACGGCACAGCCCGAATACACCGCGCCCCGCGGGGTGGGAAACAGGGCGATATCCCGTTCCTCCCAGTGAAGCAGGTCGGGGCTGACTGCGTGGCCCCAGTGCATGTTGCTCCAGCCCGGCTCGGCGGGGTTATGCTGATAAAACAGGTGGTACAGCCCCTCGGAGAAGATCAGCCCGTTGGGATCGTTGAGCCAGCCGTTTTTGGTGGTGAAATGCACCTGTGGGCGCAGTGGCTCGCGGTACAGGCCGTCAATATCCATGGTGTCCGCTTCCCGAAAGGGAATGCTCATTTCGGGTGCGACCGACAACGTCAGCGTTTGTCCCCGAAAACGCGACACGTCAATGTAGGCGCTGAAGTTGGGGGACAGGGCGTCCAGCCGCAGGTCAAGGCCGTATACCTCGGTACCCTCGCAGGAAAAGGTCAGACGTTTGAGCGCACAGCGGGTGTTCACAGGAAAAATCAGGTATTTTTTTTGAACGGTAATTTTCATAAAATTTACCTGCCTCCTCTTGCAAAAACCGCAAATAAACCGTATACTTATCACAATATTCACTATATCATCTTCTGCGGAGTCTTGCAACGGAAAAATACTTAAAAAAAGGAAAAAATGCGATATGATCTATACGGCCGACACCAAACGAAAATATGACGACGGCAATCGGGAAGGGCATCGTATCATGCTGGGTGTTGTGGATTGCCGCCAATATACCTTTGAAAGCGGGCAGGTGTACCGCACGGGGTTGACCGAAAATCACACCCTCATTTTGATGGTCTCGGGCAGTGTGTGCTTCGGCGGGCGCACCGTGGGCAGTGGGCATTTTCTGTATCTGTCCCGCTTTTCGGGGTTTACGCTGGAGATCCCGCGAGGGGCGTGTATCCTGCAGATCACCTTTGAGTATTCCGAGCCCATTCCCCTGTTTCGGGAACGGGTGAGGGTGCTGAAGGCGCCGCTGAAAACCCGGGAATATGCCAACGAGCTGTATTTTAATACCTTTTTACAGGAATCGCTGCCGGGGGTCAACGACGGGCTGTTGCTGAACATTCTCAGCACGCTGAACATCCTGTGCAGCTCCGGTTGCGGCGAGCTGAGCCTGTATCAGAAATGCTGCGAATGGCTGGAGCAGCAGGCGGGCGTATATGTCACCGCCGAGGATGCCGCCGCTGCCATGAACTGCACGGTGGCGCATCTCAACCGCGTGGTGAAGAAAAACAGCGGCAAGTGTCTGAGCGAGATGGTGGGAGAGCGGCAGCTCCGGAAGATCAAGCAGTTTTTGGATGATCCCGCCTATTCCACCAAGGATATTGCCCGGCGGATGGGGTTCGGATCGCCCGAACTGCTGCGCAAATATGTTAAGTACCACACGGGTATGTCGCTGAAAGAATATCGCGCAACGGCGGAAAAATAAACAACACGGCGGCAGAGGCTTAGCCTCTGCCGCCGTTTGGTTTTTCAGGGTTCTCGCAGGGGGTTCCATCGCCCCCGCAGGTAGGTGATGAGGAACAGCACGAACAAGAGCAGGTTATGGGCGATCATGCACGCCCAAGCGGAGATCAGTCCGCCGCTGTACAGCGTGGTGCACAGGTAGGTGCCTACGATGCGTACCGCCCACATGCCCAGCAGGTTATACACAAAGGGAGCCCTGGTCTTGCCTACCCCCATCATCAGCCCCTCCACGATGATGGAGAAACCGTAAAAGGGCTCGGACACCGCCACCATCCGCAAAACGGTGGTGCCAAGCGTGATGACTGCGGGAGAGTCGGAAAACAAGGACACCAGCCACGGGGCGGTGACGAACAGCACGCCGCCCGATACCGCCATCAGCCCGATCTCCAGCGGGATAAAGCGGGCGGTCATCCGTCTCATGCCCGCTTTGTCGCGGGCGCCGCAGGCGTTGCCCGCCAGCGTCGCCGCGGCGGTCTGCATGCCGTAGCCGGGGATGTAAAAGGCGGATTCCACCGTGTTGGCAATGGTGTGCGCCGCGGTGGCCACATCCCCCAAAGCGTTGATGAGGGAGGCGAAGGCCACGTACCCCAGCGAGGTGCCGAACCGTTGCAGCATATTGGGCAGTGCCACCTTGAGGCAGGGGCGCAAAATGCTGCTGTCGGGGCGCAGAGAGAGACCGCGGGGAGACACCTCCCCGTGCCGCCACAGCGCCGCCGTGATACACACGCCGCCTACCGTAAAGGCGATGGCGCTGGCGATCGCCGCGCCGATGACGCCCCACCCCGTGCCGAACAGGGTGACCTCCCATCCGAACAGGGACACGGTGCGGGTGGGGTAAATGAACAAGAAATTGAGTGCCACGTTGATGAGGTTGACCGCCACCCCCACCTTCATGGGGGCCTTGGTGTCGCCCGCCGCCCGCAGCACCGTGCCGAACAAAATGGTGGCGGTGCGGGGCAGCATGGGCAGGTACAGAATGAAGAAATACTCCGCAGCAGTCTTTCGAATGGCGGGGTCCGCCTGCATCCAGACGGGGATGTAGCCGCTGAGCGACAGGGTGAGCACCGTAAACAGGGTACCCACCAGCAGGGTCATCAGCACCGTCTGCGCCACCGCCCGCCGAGCGGTATCGCGCTGACGGGCGCCCAGTGCTTGGGCGATAAAGGACAAAAAGCCCACGCCCAAGGCGGAGATGCTGCTGTTGATCAGCCAGTTGACCGTGGTGGTGGCGCCCACCGCGGCGGTGGCCTCGGTGCCCAGACTGCCCACCATGGCGGTATCGATGTATTGCACGGCGGTCTGCATGAGCTGCTCCAGCATGGTGGGCCATGCCAGACGCCAAATGATCCCGATCATGAGGCAGACGTCACCTCCCTTTTTTCTTAGGGTTAATCATAACGCACCGCCATCCGTTTGTCAAACAGTAGAGGCCACTCTCCCACGGGTAGAGAGGCGGTTGCGGAGAGTAGGTTGAGTCAAGCGGTGCAAACTAGGTATACTGGAGGCATTCGTGCAACCGCTGTGAAGAAAGGATGCTGACAATGACCGTAAAGATCGTGACGGATTCGTCCGCGGATATGCTGACCATGAGCGGGGTGGATTTTCAGTCCGCACCCATGAAGATCATTACCGCCCGGCGGGAATATGTGGACACCGCTGAGTTGGATGTGCAGGGGATGGTGACGGACTTGGCACATTACAAGGGCCGCTCCTCCACCTCCTGCCCCAACGCCAACGACTGGTTGGCCGCCTTCGGCGACGCCGAGCAGGTGTTCTGCGTCACCATTACGGGGACGCTGTCCGGCAGCTATAACGCCGCTACCCTCGCCAAAGAGTTATACGAGGAGGCCCACCCCGAACGGCGGGTGTTTGTGCTCAATTCCCTGTCCGCAGGGCCCGAAATGGGGCTGATCCTGCAAAAGCTGCGGGAGCTGGTGCTGGCGGGAGGCGCGTTCGACCACATTTGCCGCGACATCACCGCTTACAGCCGCAAAACGGGGCTGCTGTTTATGCTGGAATCGCTGAAAAATTTCGCCAACAACGGGCGGGTCAGCCCACTGGTGGCCAAAACGGTGGGACTGTTAGGCGTGCGCGTGGTGGGCAAGGCCAGCGACCACGGCGATCTGCAGCCCCTGAGCAAATGCCGCGGCGAAAGCAAAGCGCTGGACACGCTCGTACAGTATTTGAAGGAATTGGGGCTGAAAGCGGGCAAGGTGCGCATCGGGCATTGCTTTAACGAGGGCGCCGCTCTGGCGCTGCGACAGCGCATCCTGAACGTGTTTCACGCGGCAACGGTGGAGCTGTATCCCTGCCGCGGCCTGTGCAGCTTTTACGCCGAAAACGGCGGGCTGCTGGTAGGCTTTGAGAAGCAGTAAAAAAAGAAAAGAAAAGGCTTGACAGGTGGTTGTCGGGTGTGGTATCATTATTCTCGCTCAATACACGCGGGTGTAGTTCAGTGGTAGAACCCCAGCCTTCCAAGCTGGTTGTGTGGGTTCGATTCCCATCACCCGCTCCATTTGTCAGTCCCGCGCTTTGTGCGGTATATAGGCGCCTGTAGCTCAGCCGGATAGAGCATCTGCCTTCTAAGCAGAGGGTCAGGGGTTCGAGTCCCTTCAGGCGC
>JAFVQV010000029.1 GCA_017504645.1 Clostridia bacterium
ACAGTAAGAATGTTCGACCGTCAGCCTTCATTTGTTTCATAATACCAAAGTTAGTTGTGCGCATATTTGGTATTACCAAATATATTAAAACCTGTGCGCCATATAATAGAGCCATGGGGGTGGACCGCATGAAGCCAAGAAAACTGGCGTTGGGAGACCGAAATCTCGTCGGCAAGCGCGTCACGCAGGCACGGATCTCCCAAGACATGAAGCAGGTCGAGCTGCTTGCCAAATTGCAATTGGCGGGAATTGATATGAGCGTGCCCGCGCTTTCTTTGCTGGAAGGACAGAAGCGTCCCGTATCCGACATCGAGCTCAACGCGTTGGCCGACATTTTAAATGTATCCGTTAATTGGCTACTGGGAAAAGAAGATAAATAAAAGAGACCTGAAACGCTCGTTTCAGGTCTCTTTTGAATTTCAGCGGCGGTCTGCCAAATTCAAGGTGATAACACCCCTCTTTTGCGCATATTCCAACAAGTCCCGCGCATTGCTCGCGGGATGTCGCACATAGGCGATCAAATGCTGTACGCGGTCCGTCACATATCGGTTGGCGCGCAGGATCGCCAGGCGGCGGGGGACGAACTCCATTTCTGACGGATAATAGGTAGTGTCGAAGCCAAGTGGCTTTTCCGTGGGGTGCTCAGCGGGATGATAGGCAAGCAGTAAGGTCAGCGTGACCTGCGGATACTGTTTCTTGACCGCTATGACCGCCTGTGCCGCCAGTCGGTCAAAGTTGCCGTATTTGCCTACGATAAACTCCGTAACCCCTTGCTCCACAACAAGATGCTCTACCGCTTTTACCAGTGCGGGATACACCTCCTCCCCAGTTTCTCTGTGCCCAATGAAAAAACAGCGTTTCATGATTTCACCTGCTTCCTTTGGTCTCATTAAAGTGGACCAATTTCGGTCCCATTATAACACGGTTTACTCATAAAATAAACTCAAATGGACCAAATTAAGTCCAAATGAGGTGCTTTGATGGAACAGAAAGTGAAGCAGGATATTCGTATTGGTGAAAATATCCGTCGAATTCGAAAACAACGAGGATTGGGACAAACCGACCTGGTTCGCATTTTACAGATCGACGGTTGCGATATGACGCGCGAATGTTTGGTAAAAATTGAGCGTTGCACACAGCATATCCAGGCAAGCCAACTTCAAGCCATAAAGAGGGCTCTTAACACCACTTACGACGAACTCATCGACAAGGCATAACAAAAAGAGACCTGAAACGCTCGTTTCAGGTCTCTTTTTAAAGTTATTTGGTTACTCCCACTCGATCGTCCCGATGGGCTTCGGCGTGAGATCGTACAACACACGATTGATGCCGTCCACCTCATGAGTGATGCGATCGGTGATGTGGTGCAACAGGGCGTAGGGGATCTCCTCAATGGTGGCGGACATTGCGTCGGTGGTGTTCACCGCGCGGATGATCGCCGGCCAACCCTCGTACCGCTTGCCGTCCTTGACGCCCACACTCTTGGTATCCGGAACGGCAATAAAATACTGCCACACCTTGCCGGCAAGACCGTTTTTATCAAACTCTTCACGGAGGATGGCGTCCGCCTCGCGCAGTGCGTGCAGACGGTCACGGGTGATGGCACCCAGACAACGCACGCCCAGGCCGGGGCCGGGGAACGGCTGACGGTATACCATACCGTGGGGCAGGCCCAACGCCTCGCCCACCACGCGAACCTCGTCCTTGTACAGCAACTTGACGGGCTCTACCAGTTCAAACTGCATGTCCTCCGGCAAGCCGCCCACGTTGTGGTGAGCCTTCACGCCGTCGGATTCCAGAATATCGGGATAAATGGTGCCCTGCGCCAGGAAAGAAATTCCCTCCAGCTTGGACGCCTCCTCATCAAATACCTTGATGAATTCGCCGCCGATGATCTTGCGCTTCTGCTCCGGCGCGCTGACGCCTGCCAGCAGGTCCAGGAACCGATCGGTGGCATCCACGTAGATCAGGTTTGCATCCAGTTCCTTGCCGAACACTTCAATAACCTGCTCGCTTTCGCCTTTACGCATCAAGCCGTGGTTGACGTGCACACACACCAATTGTTTGCCCACTGCTTTGATGAGCAGCGCCGCAACGACGGAGGAATCCACGCCGCCGGACAACGCCAGCAGTACCTTTTATCGCCGATCTGCGCACGCAACGCGGCAACCTGCTCGTCGATAAACGCCTTTGCCAATTCCGTAGTGGTAATACGCACCATGGAGTCAGGCCGTTTGTTAGTATCCATTGTCTGTCCCTCCGTCATCCGTTGGTATAGTTATCGAAATAGCCCTGCACCAGCACCACCGGCGTACCCTTGTCGCCGGAACCGCTGGTCAGGTCACACAGCGAACCGATCAGGTCGGTCAACTGACGGGGGGTAGTGCCCTGTGCCGCCATGTTGCCCACCAGACTGCCGTCCTTTTGGCGGATGCTGGCGGAAATGGCCGCTTTCAGTTCTTCGCCGGACAGATCCTTAAAATCGTTGTCGGCAAGATATTTCAGCTTCAGTTCGTTGGGGGTGCCCACCAGACCGTCGGTAAACGCCGGCGATACCACGGGATCAGCCAGTTCCCAAATTTTCCCCTGAGGGTCCTTGAAGGCACCGTCGCCGTAGACCATGACCTCCACGTGCTTACCGGTAGCCTCCAAAATGCGCTTCTGCACGTCCAGAACCAGATCCTGACACTCGCGGGGGAACAGCTTGATGGTGGTTTCGGTGGATTTGTTGGAGCCCAGCAAACCATATTTTTCATTACAGCCGCTGCCGTTCACGGGCGCGTTCAGTATATCGTCCAGACCGCACACGACCTTGGCACCGGCTTCCTTCAGCAACCGCTTGGTGCGCACGCGGGTGTGAATGTCACAGGTCAGCACGTGATCGGTGTACTCCAAAATAGCTTTGGGCTGGTTAGCAAAGATGATCTCCACCTCGGCGCCCGCTTCACGGATCAGGTCGCTGTAATATTGCACATAATCCACGCCGGTGAACTCCAGCTTCTGCACGCCGAACACCTCACGGTACCGTTCCAGCGACAACACGTCGGAATAGGGGTTGATGCCCGCGGCGTCAATGAGATCGTAGGTTGCCAGAGAGTTGCCCACCTCGTCGGAGGGGTAGCTTAACATCAGCACGATCTTTTTGGCGCCCTTGGCAATGCCGCGCAGGCAGACTGCAAAGCGATTGCGGGACAGGATGGGGAAGATCACGCCGATGGTACCGCCGCCCAGCTTGGCTTTCACATCGGCGGCAATATCGTCTACCGACGCATAGTTGCCCTGGGAACGGGCCACGATGGATTCCGTGACGGAAATCACATCACGGTCACGAAGTGCAAATCCGTCGCTTTCGGCGGCAGCAAGAACACTGTCGGCCACGATAGCGGCAAGGTCGTCTCCCTCGCGAATGATGGGGCAACGGATGCCCCGCGACACGGTGCCGACCAGGCGAGTGTTTTCTGACATAAACGGTCGTCCTTTCGTTTTGGCATGCAGGGTAGTTGCCCTGCACAGCTATTGAAAAACTAACGGTAATATTATAAAACCATCTGCCTGTAATTGCAATATTTTTTTACCCGCTTTGACAAAAAATATACTGCCATATCATAGAAAAAAGGGTGCGATGCACCCTTTTTTGTCATTCCACGCGATTGCGGCGCGATCCCGCCGTATAAGCGCGTATATTCTCTACAATTTCCCGCAAACAGCGCTGCCGCGCCTCTACCGAGCCCCACGCCATGTGCGGGGTCAGACAGACATTGTCGCGATCTACGATGCGGGCAAAGGGGTGGGTATCGTCGAAGGGCTCGGCGGTGTAGACATCCACGCCGAGACCACCCAGTTTTCCGCTTTCCACCGCCTGCGCTACGGCCTCCTCGTCGGTGACCGCGCCCCGCGCCACATTGATGAGGATCGCCCCGTCTTTCATGCGGGCAAGACGATCGGCGTTGATCATTCCCCGTGTTTCGGCGGTCAGCGGTACGTGCAGGGACAGAATGTCCGCCTGCTCACACAGGGTATCGATATCGGCGGTCTCAAAGCGATCGTCCGGCTTACGGCGGCACATGAGCACCCGACAGCCCATGGCTTGTGCCAGTTGTGCCACGCGGGAGCCGATCCCGCCGCCGCCAACCACACCCCACGTCAACGCAGATATCTCATGATATTGGGGAGAAAGATAATTGGCAACACCGCTTTTGGCGTATTGTCCCGTGTGTACAAAGGTGCGGTATTCGGTCAGGTGAGTTACCAACGACAAGGCCATCGCCAGCGTCAGCTGTGCCACGTTGTCGGTGGAATAGCCCGGCACGTTGCATGCGCCGATGCCGTGAGCGGCACAATAAGAGGTATCGATGTTATCGTACCCCGTCGCCGCCACGCATACCAGCTTTACCGCCGTGCCGTCAAGGGTCTTCTCGTTCATTTTTAACTTATTGACCACCGCCACATCGGCGTCCCGCAAGCGCTCCTGCGCTTGCTCTGCCACCGTGTCAGCGTATACGGTAACCTCGCCCAGCTCGCTCAGCGGCGACAAATCTAGGTCTGTACCCAGCGTCGCTGCGTCCAATACCACGATCTTCATATCGGTCTACTCCTTCCAGCGGAAGCTTCCCGCCAACAGGGTCACGCGGTCCTTTCCCACGGAGAGGATGCCGCCGTCCGCATACCCGACGCGCTCTGTGCCATCGGGCAGCTCCACGGTACAATCTCCCGCTTTCACCGAAGTGACAAAAGGAACGTGCCCCGCCATGACCGCCAATTCACCCTCTACGCCGCGCAGGGTGAGCGTGGCCGCTTGTTCATCAAAGGCGTTGCCGTCCGGAGAGGCAATCGTCAACAGAAAGGTGTTCATTTGGCCGCCCTCTTTGCCTTTTCCACGGCCTCCTCGATGGTTCCCACAAACAGGAACGCCGATTCGGGCAGATCGTCGTGCTTACCCTCGATGATCTCCTTAAAGCCGCGGATGGTCTCCGCCAGCGGCACATACGTGCCCTCAATACCCGTAAATTTTTCCGACACATGGAACGGCTGGGACAAGAACCGCTGAATCTTTCTGGCGCGCTGTACCAGCAGCTTATCCTCGTCGGACAACTCGTCCATACCCATGATGGCGATAATATCCATCAGTTCTTTGTACCGCTGCAAAATGCGCTGTACTTCCTTGGCAACGGCGTAATGCTCCTCACCCAAAATTTCGGGCGACAGAATACGGCTGGTGGATTCCAACGGATCCACAGCGGGGTAAATACCCTGTGACGCGATACTGCGCGCCAGCACCGTGGTGGCATCCAGGTGCGCAAAGGTGGTGGCAGGCGCAGGGTCGGTCAAGTCGTCAGCGGGAACATACACCGCCTGCACCGAGGTGATGGACCCTTTTTTCGTGGAGGTAATGCGCTCCTGCAAAGCGCCCATTTCATTGGCGAGGGTGGGCTGGTATCCCACCGCGGAGGGCATACGTCCCAGCAGGGCGGATACCTCACTGCCCGCTTGGGTGAAACGGAAAATGTTGTCGATAAACAGCAGCACATCCTGCCCCTCGGTATCGCGAAAATATTCCGCCATGGTCAGTCCCGACAGACCCACCCGCATACGGGCTCCGGGGGGTTCGTTCATCTGACCGTACACCAACGCGGTGTTGTTCAGAACCCCCGACTGCTTCATTTCGTTGTACAGGTCGTTGCCCTCACGGGTACGCTCGCCCACGCCGGTAAACACGGAAAGACCGCCGTGCTCCTTGGCAATGTTGTTGATGAGCTCCATAATCAGGACGGTCTTGCCCACGCCGGCACCACCGAACAGACCGATCTTGCCGCCCTTGGAATAGGGGCAGATCAGGTCAATGACCTTGATGCCCGTTTCCAGTATCTCGGTAGAGGTCGCCAACTCGTCGTAGGCGGGCGCACTGCGGTGAATGTTCCACTTTTCCTCGGTCTGCGGTGCCTCCCGGTTGTCCACGGGATCACCCAGCACGTTGAAAATACGGCCCAGCGTTTCTCTGCCCACCGGCACACGGATGGTATTGCCCGTATCGGTCACGGGCGTGCCCCGCTGCAAACCGTCGGTAGAGGACATGGCGATACAGCGAGCAGTATTGTCACCGATGTGCTGCGCCACCTCCACGGTCAGCGTTTTGTCCCCGTTGGGAATGGTGAGCGCGTTATAAATGGCGGGTAAACCGCCCTCTTCAAAGCGAACGTCTACGACGGGGCCCATGACCTGTGCCACACGCCCTAATGCCGTCTTTGACATAAACATCTCTCCTTTACATACCGCTTCCGGCCACGATCTCGGTGATCTCCTGGGTAATGGCCCCCTGCCGTGCGCGGTTGTATGCCAGCTGCAGTTCGTCGATCATCTGCTGCGCGTTTTTACCGGCGGAATCCATCGCCATACGGCGCGCCGCTACCTCACAAGCAAAGCTTTCCCGCAGCGCCGCCATCAAAAGGCCCGCCACATATTCGGGAACGGCGTCGTTTAAAATGGTGATCTCATCCGGCTCGAATACCACCTGACGGGTGGGCACATCCTCCGCCTTTTTCAGCGGCAGCACCCAATCCACACGGGCGTTTTGCGTCATCATGGACACATACTCCGTGCTGACGATGCCCAGCCGATCAAATCGTCCTTCTTCAAATTCCAGGCACAGCTGCTCTGCCAGTTCCCGCGCCTGCCCGTAGGAGTAAGTCTCGGAGGAGCGGATCTCCTCCCCATACCGTTCGCAGGCACGCTTGCCGATGGGCACGATCTCGGCCTCCGGCAGTTCTCGTACCAAGCGGAACACGTTGGCGTTATAGCCGCCCGCCATACCACGGTCGCCGGCGATAACGATCAATTTCACACGCCCGCCGTCCCGCTGCTGCATATACGGACTCTTGGCACAATCGGGACAAGCGGTCAGCACCTTCACCGTTTCGGTGACGGCGGAGGCATAATCCCGCCCTTTCAGCATGGCGTCATTGGCACGGCGGATCTTGGAGGATGCCACCAACCCCATGGCCTTGGTCAGGTGCAAGGTAGAATCCACACTGCGAATACGCGTGCGCAGACTTTTAATATCAGCACCCACGCTTATCACCTCTGCATTTCGGTCAGCGCCGCTTTCAATTCGTCCACATCGCCGCTTTCAAACTGACCCTGCTCCAACCGCTGTAACAGGTCGCCGTACTTGTTTTCCAGCAATTCAAACAGCGCTTGCTCGTAGTCATGCACCTGCTTGACGGGAACGCTGTCCAGATATCCGTTGACGACCGCGTACACGATGGCCACCTGACAGCCGACTCGCACGGGCGCGTTGCGCTTTTGCTTCAGCACCTCGACGATGCGTTCGCCCAACGCCAGTCGCGCCTTGGTATCCGCGTCCAGATCGCTGCCGAACTGGGCAAAGGCCTGCAGCTCGCGATACTGGGAATACAGCAATTTTAATTCACCCGACACCTTTTTCATAGGTTTCAGCTGAGCGGCACCGCCCACACGGCTGACTGAGATACCGGGATTGATAGCGGGCATAATACCGGCGTGGAACAACTCCGTTTCCAAAAAAATCTGACCGTCGGTAATGGAGATCACATTGGTGGGTATATAAGCCGACACGTCGCCCGCCTGGGTTTCAATGATCGGCAGAGCGGTGATGGAACCGCCGCCGTATTCGGGCGCCACACACGCCGCACGTTCCAACAAGCGAGAGTGCAGATAGAACACGTCGCCCGGATAGGCCTCGCGGCCGGGGGGACGGCGGATGAGCAGCGACAGCGCACGGTATGCCACCGCGTGCTTGGACAGGTCGTCGTACACGATGAGCACATCTCTGCCCTGCTCGCGGAAATATTCCGCCATGGCACAGCCCGCGTAGGGTGCCACATACTGCAGCGGCGCGCTTTCCGACGCGGAGGCGGACACGATGATGGTGTATTCCATGGCACCGGCGCGGGTCAGCTCCTGCGCCAGCTGTACCACCGAGGTGCTTTTCTGCCCGATGGCCACGTAAATACACAGCACATCACTGTTTTTCTGATTGATAATGGTATCTACGGCGATCTCGGTCTTACCCGTCTGGCGGTCACCGATGATCAGCTCGCGCTGACCGCGACCGATGGGGATCATGCTGTCGATCGCTTTAATACCCGTCTGCAACGGCACCGACACGCTCTGTCGCTCGATGATACCGGGGGCTTCCGCCTCCACAGGGCGGGTGCCGCTGGCCGCAATGGGGCCTTTCCCGTCAATGGGATTGCCCAATGCGTCCACCACGCGGCCGAGGAACGCCTCGCCCACGGGCACGGACAACACGCGGCCCGTGCGACGAACAATGGTGCCCTCGCGAATGGCGTTGTTGTCAGACAACACGGCCACCGACACGGTTTCGTCTTCCAGATTCTGCGCCATACCGTAGCTGCCGTCTTCAAACTCCAGCAACTCACTGGCCATGCAGTTGCGCAGTCCGTATACACGAGCGATGCCGTCACCCACCAATATCACGGTACCGGTTTCGGTCATCTCCACCCGTTCTTTATATTGCTTGATCTGCTGCTTCAAAATGCTGCTGATCTCGTCGGGTCTTTGACTCATTGGTCGATCACTTCCTTTATGACCTGTAATCGGCGCTTCAAGCTGCCGTCAAGACGCTTACCGTCCAATTCCACTACGACACCGCCGATCAACGCGGGATCCACGGTACATTCCAGCGTAACGAGGCGCCCCGTTTTGGCTTCCAGCGCCTGTTTCAGTTGGGTTTGCTGATCGGGAGTCAGAGGCACGGGAGTTGTCACCTGTGCGGTAGACACCTTCATGCTTTCCCGATACAGCTGTTCAAAAGCCTCTGCGCTGTCAAAGAACTCACCGATCCGTCCGTTTTCGCACAGCACGCACAAAAACGACAGCACATATTCCGACACCCGCGCTGCAAACGCCGTTTCCAACAGGTTCAGCCGCTCCTGCTTGGGGATGGCAGGCGACGCCAGTACCTCCAGGTACGCCGGCGTGTCGCGCAGCACCTCTGCCACCAGTGCAAGTCCCTCCGCCACCGTCTGACGGGTGTCCGTTTCCAGCGCCAGTTCAAACAGTGCCGTGCCGTATTCCTTAGCTGCCGATGTCATCGTCATCACCTATATTCTCCAAAAATGACTCAAACAGCGCGCGATGATCCTCTTCGCGGATCTCGCGGGACAGCATTTTCTCCGTCAGCGCTGTGGACACATCCACGATCTCGTGCTTCATGTCGGCGGCGGCCTTTTGCTTCTCCAGCTCGGCCTGTGCCTGTGCCTGCCGCACGATCCCGTCTGCCCGCTCTTTCGCCTCCGCCAAGATCGTATCGCGACGGCGCGACGCACCCTCGGCAGCGTTCTTTAAGAGGGCGTCTGCCTCTTCCTGAGCCGTCTGCATCTTTTCATCCCATTGCCGTTGCTGAGTTCGCGCATGCTCGGCCGCTTCGGCGGCGGCCGTGTACTGCTCATCAACCGCAGCCTGACGCTGATCCATAGCCTTTTTAACAGGGATAAACAGGAATTTTTTTAGGATAAGGAACACTATCAGTAGGTTCGCCAGCGAAATCAGGATTTGCCACAAATTGACCGAAATGATTTCGAGTGTCTGCATCATATGCATTACCTCTTATTTGCCGATATTTTCCATCAGAATATTCACAAACTGACGGGGTGCAACAAAGATCAACAGAATCGCAATAACCAGGCCGTACAGACCGGTGGTTTCCGCGATGATACAGCCCGTGATCATCGTAGATGTCACATCTCCCTTGCTTTCCGGTTGACGGCCAATGGCCTCACAAGCTTTGGCCACCGCGTTACCTTCACCGATACCGGGGCCAATACCTGCAATCATCGCCAAACCGGCGCCCACGGCGCAGCCACCTAAAATGATACCTAATGCCAGTTCCAACATAACGACTACCTCCATTTTATTAATAGTTTATTTGTTTATCCATCAAACAGACTCGGTTTTCGCCTGTTCTTTTGCCTTCTTTTTTTCACGACGGCGTGCCCGCCTTTTTTCGTATGCTTCCTGCGGGAAGCCACCTGCGATATACATCATTGTCAGTGTCGCAAAAATAAACGCCTGCAACAGCCCACTGAAAATATCAAAATACAAACTAAGCACCGCGGGAATACCGATACGCAAAAAGGGGAAATCACCTAACACTCCGGGCAACCAGCCAAGCACCAATTTACTCAGCCCTCCCAAGGCGGCTGCAATAAGAACCGATATAATCGAGCCGGACAGGATGTTCCCGTAATGGCGAAATGCCATGGATACCGGCGTAGCGACCTCGCTGATAATGTTCATCGGTGCGAGGAACGGTACCGGCTCAGCAAAGCTCTTGAGATATTTGAGAGGTCCTGCCTTGAATTTGTAATAGGTAATCAATCCAAAGACGAGAATCGCCCAACCGGCAACGATATTCATGTCCGATGTCGGCGGAAACAGTCCCAGCAGCGACAACAAACTTGAGAAAGCAGACAGCCCCATAATCGCCGCGATAAACGGTGCAAAACCTCCAAAATATTCGCCCATGTTGTTATGCACCATACTGCAACATTTTTCCACAATCCATTCCGCTATAAGCTGCCGTTTGGTGGAAGGCATAGCCGCTATACCATGTGTCATATACAGGCACAAAAACAAAATGGTAATTATTACTGCCAAAGAATTGACTTGTGCCTCGGTAACAGGCAACGGCTGAATGGGTGTAGGGAAGGTAAAATACACCAACGCGCCGGTAATCTCGATACCGTTAGTCGGCGGGGTGATAAGTGCCTTCAGTACCAAGATCGCCACCAGTGGTAAGATGGCTCCCACCAGCAACAACACATCCACCGCTATAAAGCGGCGACTTCTTTGCTTCATGATGCGCCCCCTCCCTCCTCGTCAAATTCATCGTCTTCTTCGTCGTCATCCTCGTCCAACGAAACGACGGCGTCTTTTCTTTTATCGGCCAAAAATCGGCGTGCTACGATTGCCATGCGAGGGAATAACAGTGGAATGGCCGCCGCCCAAAGATTGAAGAAAGGCAGCACCGCCGCCAACACCAGAAGTAATCCCTGTGCCATCAAGCGTCCGCTTTGACTCAATTGCACCGTCTTTTTGGCCGCTTTTTCGTCCTGCTTGACCGCCTTTTGAACCATCAATCCCAACAAAAGAGTGTTGCCAACAGCGGTAACGCCACCCAACAAATTCCCGAGCAGCACGGTGTAATCCCATTTCCGGATGATCAAAAACACGGCCTGCATCAGTACACTCAGCGCCGCCGTCCACACCGCGATATACAGCGTTTCCTGTTTCACAGTCTTGTCGATCTTCATGCTGTCGGCTCCTTTTGTACGGTAATCAGTGCCCGAATGTTACAGGTGCCGTCGGCACGGCGGGTCTCAAACACATAGGTCTGCCCGTCGTCCGCCTCACCCCGCAGAATGGTGAGGGGCTCCCCCAGCCGCGCTTCGGCGGCAAAGTGGATCTGCAGACCCGTCACCCGCACCTCGTCGATATCGGGGATACAGTTGCACAGCCAGTCGGGATAGCGGGCGTTGTTGAGATGCCCGTTGCAGTCTACGTCCTCGTACTGCACCTGACGCTGTGCCACCGCGATAAGCGGCACTCTGGGAAACACGAATCGTGCCGGCAAAGGCAGCGGCTCGTCCGAACCATAGTGGAAATCCACCTCATCGGTGCGCACCAACGTGCCGCTTTTCATATCCAGCAGGGCCCATGTAGCAAAGGCTTCGGCAATCACCTCATCCCCGCGCAGCAACCGATAGCTGCGCCCAAAGGTAACGCCTTTTTCCGCACAGGCCCAGGTCTGTGCCGTTACGTGTTCATATTCATACAGCGGTCGATACATCTGTAAGTTAATGCGGCTGACCACAAAGGCGTAGCCTTTTTCAAACAGTTGTCGGTATGAGGGACCCTCGTCCAGCATCTGATGCACCGCCGCCTCCTGCAAATACCGCAGGATCACCGCCGGACGTACATAACTGTTATGCCCCGCATCGACGGAAAATACTTCAAATTGTCGTTCGTATCTCATTGTAATGCATCCATGCTTTGCTGCAGCAATGCCAACTTATCCTTGAGCTGCTGCTCTTGATCGCGGGCGGTCTGCACCACCTGTGCGGGAGCCTTGTCGGTAAAGGCTTTGTTCGCCAACCGCGCGGTCACACCCGCCAGTTGCTTCTGCACATTGTCCATTTCTTTTTGCAAGCGGGCCTTTTCCGCCTGGCGATCCACCAGATCGTCCATGGGGATCTTGACGGTAGCGCCGTTGGTGACAATGCTGACCGCGCCGGGCAGATCGAAACTGTCACCGATATGTACCTCGGAGGCAGAGGCCAACCGCATCAGGAACGGAATGCCGTCCTCAAAGGTCTTGGCAAACGCCGTCTCGATATACACCTGCGCCTTGCGGGAGGGTGGCACGTTCATTTCGCCGCGGCGGTTACGGATGGCGCCGATGGCCTCCATGATGCGCTCCATTTCCCGTTCTTCCTCAGGGAAGTTCAGTGCCTCGTCGTACACAGGCCACCGAGAGATCATCAGCGACTCACCCTCGTGAGGCAAGGATTGCCAGATTTCCTCGGTGATAAAGGGCATGAACGGATGCAACAGCTTGAGCATGCCCGTCATGACATATACCAGCACCTGCCGTGCCGCCGCGGGGTCATCCCCCTGCAGGCGAGACTTGCACAGCTCGATGTACCAGTCGCAGAAGTTGTCCCAAATGAAATCGTACAGCTTTTGCACCGCAATGCCCAGTTCAAATTTCTCCAGGTTCTCGGTCACCGCTTTGGCAAGGGTGTTGAACTTGGACACGATCCAGCGGTCCTCCAGCGTCAGCTCGACGGGGAGGGTCAGGGGCATCTCCCCGTCGGGCAGGTTCATGAGAATAAACCGAGCCGCGTTCCACAGCTTATTGGCAAAGTTGCGAGACGCCTCCACTTTCTCAGTGATGAAGCGCATATCGTTTCCGGGGCTGTTGCCCGTTGCCAGCATAAAGCGCAGGGCATCCGCACCGTAGGTATCGATGATCTCCAGCGGGTCAATTCCGTTGCCCAAGGATTTGGACATTTTACGACCCTGTGCGTCACGCACCAAACCGTGAATGAGCACGGTGTGGAACGGCGCTTTGCCGGTATACGCCAAACCGGAGAAAATCATGCGGCTGACCCAGAAACCGATAATATCGTAGCCGGTCACCAGCGTGTCGGTGGGATAGAAGTAATCCAGTTCGGGGGTCTGCTTGGGCCAACCCATGGTGGAGAAGGGCCACAGCGCCGAGGAGAACCAGGTGTCCAGCGTGTCGGGATCCTGCTCCATCGCGGCACCGCATTTCGGGCAGGCATGGGGAGCTTCTTTGGCAACCACCATTTCGCCGCATTCGTCACAGTACCACGCGGGGATCTGATGTCCCCACCACAGCTGACGGGAGATACACCAGTCGCGGGTCCCCTTCATCCAGTTGAGATAATTTTTGGTAAACCGTTCCGGCACAAAGGTGATCTCGCCCTTTTCCACCGCTTCCACGGCAGGCTTTGCCAGCGGCTCCATCTTCACGAACCACTGCTTGGACACCATCGGCTCGATGGTGGTGTGGCAACGGTAGCAGGTGCCCACATCGTGCTTCAGCGGCTCTACCTCTTTCAGGTATCCGCCGGCGGTGAGATCCTCCAAAATTGCCTTGCGGGCTTCCATGGTGGTCATACCGGCATATTTGCCGCAATCCAACACCTGAGGCTCATCCGCGGCGGCGCGACCGGAAGCGATCAGCTCGTCGGCGGCGGCTTTATCCGCCGCACCGGTCATTTTGCCGTCGTAGGTAAACACCCGCACCATGGGCAGATCGTGACGGCGACCCACTTCAAAGTCGTTGGGGTCGTGGGCGGGGGTGATTTTCACCACACCGGTACCCTTTGTCATATCCGCGTGCTCATCGCACACGATGGGAATTTCCTTGTTCAGTAAGGGTAGGATCACATGGCAGCCATGCAGATGCGCATAGCGGGGATCCTCCGCATTGATGGCAACAGCGGTGTCGCCCAGCATGGTTTCGGGACGGGTGGTTGCCAGTTCCAGCTGCTCACCCGTTTCTTTAACGGTGTACAGCAGGTGCCAGAAATGCCCATCCTGCTCCTCGTATTCCACCTCCGCATCGGAAATGGAGGTGTTGCAGTGAGGACACCAGTTGACCATGCGGTTGCCACGGTAGATGAGTCCCTCGTTATACAGGCGTACAAACACCTCTTTAACCGCCTCGGAGCAGCCCTCGTCCATAGTAAAGCGTTCCCGCTCCCAGTCACAGCTGGAGCCCATTTTCTTCAACTGACTGACAATACGGTTGCCGTATTTTTCTTTCCACGCCCAGGCGCGCTCCAAAAAGCCGTCGCGACCCAGCATTTCTTTGGTCAGGCCGTCGGCACGCATGGCCTCTACTACCTTCGCCTCGGTAGCGATGGACGCGTGGTCGGTACCGGGCATCCACAGTGCCTCGTACCCCTGCATCCGCCGCCAGCGGATGAGGATATCCTGCAGGGTGTTGTCCAGGGCGTGGCCCATGTGCAGCTGACCCGTGATGTTGGGAGGCGGGATCACGATGGTGTACGGTTTCTTGTCAGGATTGGGCTCGGCATGAAAATAGTTGCCCTGTACCCAAAAATCGTAAATTCTGTCCTCCACCTCGCGGGGCTCGTAGGTTTTTGCCAAGTCTTGTTTTGCCATAGCGGCTCCTCCTTGCTGCGGGACGAAAAAAGGCACTCGTCCCAAAGAAATTCTTTGAGACGAGTGCCGTAACACCCGCGGTACCACTCAAATTGCAGTTGACCTGCCTCTCAGGATCACACACGATCCGTACGCCTTGACGCAGCGATCACGGGAAGGGTCTACCGTCCCTTGTGGGGGACATTCTTCCTTCCGGCTCGGAAGTGACAAACGCAAACGCGGTGTCCGACGGACTCGCACCAACCGCCGTCTCTCTGCAGGTCCTGCTCTTGCATTCTCTTCGTCAACGCCTTTGATTTAATTTGGAAATATTGTATCACACCCGCCCCGTTCTGTCAAGCAAAGCGTGCAGTCAAAAAAGCACCCTGCTCCCGTAGGGGCAGGGTGCTTGTCCGTTTATAGATCAGTTTTTGCGGCGGAACAGATCGAGCAGGCCTTCGTCATCGAAGTCGTCGTCCATTTTGCCGTCCTCGGGCTTCACATAGGATCCATCAGAGGAGAAACCGGTGGCGACCAGCGTGATGCACAGCTCGTCATCCAGCTGCTCGTTGAAGGTCAGACCCCAGATCACGTTGGCATCGGGATGAGCGGCATCGTGAATGATGCTACAAGCCATATCCACATCCTCCAACGGGATGTCGGGAGAAGCGGTGACGTTGATGATGATACCGCGAGCACCGTTGATGGTGGTCTCCAGCAGGGGACTGGCGATAGCGGCGCGGGCAGCAGCCTCTGCCTTATCCTTACCCTCGGCACGGCCGATACCCATGTGAGCATAGCCGGCATCCTTCATGATGGCGGTCACGTCCGCGAAGTCCAGATTGATGACCGCTTCGGCGGTGATCAGTTCGGAGATGGACTGCACGCCCTGACGGAGCACGCTGTCTGCCGCCTGGAAGGCGTTTGCCAGCGTGATGCGCTGCTCGCTGACCAGCTTCAAACGCTCGTTGGGGATGACCACCAAACTATCCACGTGCTCACGGAGAACAGCGATGCCGTTTTCCGCCTGCTCCATACGACGGCGACCTTCAAAAGCGAAGGGCTTGGTCACGATACCCACCGTCAAGATACCCATATCGCGGGCGATCTGTGCCACGACAGGAGCCGCACCGGTACCGGTGCCGCCGCCCATACCGGCGGTAATAAACACCATGTCGGTGCCCTTCAGGGCAGCCGTGATCTCATCGCGGCTTTCCTCGGCAGCGCGCTGACCCTTTTCGGGGTTGGCGCCGGCACCCATTCCACGGGTGAGTTTTTCACCGATCTGCAATTTCTGGCCCGCCTGCGAACGCAGCAACGCTTGATGATCGGTATTGATCGCAACAAATTCTACACCTTTGATACCGGCGGCAACCATGCGGTTGACAGCGTTTCCGCCGCCACCACCTACGCCGATTACTTTGATCTGAACGCCGTCAGCCAAGATCTCATCGTCAAATTCGAAGCCCATGGGAACATCCTCCTACCTATTCATAAAGCAACAAATGCTTTGTATTCACCATACAATTATACTGCTTATATTTTACCATGTCAACCCACAGATTTCAACTATAATTTTACAAAAAATCGAGGTTTTCTGCTGTTTTTTTCGAAGTTTCGACAAAGACCGCCTGTCCCGTGGGACAGGCGGTCCGATTTAGTCTTCTAACAGGGAGGACGGCGTGAAAAAGATGGCCGGCGACTCAATGGCGGGGTCCGAATGTTGAGATAAATTCAGCACTCCCGTGGCGGTCTCACCGTGCTTTTCCAGCACCTTGGGCAGGGTGCTGGCCGCCGCCGCAATCTCAAATCGCAGGTTGGAATCGTTACCCAGCTGGAGGATGATCTGATTTTTCCAGCTTAGCCGAATATCGTTGCGGTTTTCAATGTCGATGATACTGATATCGGTCATTCCCACCGCCTGCAGGGCGTCGAAGATCTCCGCTACCAGCGTCAGCGTTTCGTCGTCCAGCACCTGCTCTCCCGGCTGGGCCGACAGCGTTCCCGCCCCCTTGATATAGCACTGGCGCAGGGGGCGCTCGGTACTGATCGGTGCGGATTCCAGTCCCGTCCCATCGTGACCGACCACCACCCAGTTGCCCTCGGCGTATACCGCGCCCATGGGGACCGCCTCGGTGATCTCGATCGTCACATTGCGACTCCAGTCGATGTGTATCTTCACATCCTCCGCATAGTGAAAGGTTTTTTCAAGCTTTTTGGATACCTTGTTTTTGTTGACGGACAACACGCTCTGCCCCAACTGAATACCGCTGATGCCGATAATGGCTTCCTCGTCGTAGCGGGTGTTGCCGCTGACGGTGATGCTCTTCACCCCGATAGCGGAGGGCTTGCGCTCGCTGTCCTGCTGATTGCCGAACGCCGCCGGAAGCAACAGTAAAATGCTGATAAACATGACAAGGCTGCCCGCGCACAACGCAAGAAACAGTCGGAGACGGGCTTTCGCCCGTTTCCGGCTGCGCGCTTGCCGATTATGTTGTGACGCGTTCGTTCTCATACAACGATCCTTTATGTTATTTTTCAACGCGCAAGACGGCGCCCACTCCTTGCAGGCTTTCCGCCAACGCCTCATATCCTCGCTCCAAATGATACAGATTGGTGATTTCGGTCTCGCCCTGTGCCGTCAATGCCGCCAGCACCAGTGCTGCTCCACCTCGCAAGTCGGTACATTCCACCGGTGCGGCAGACAATTGCTCTACGCCCTCGACCACCGCCACGCGACCCTCGACCTTCACACGGGCGCCTAATCGCATAAGCTCCCCTACGTGCTTGTAGCGGCTTTCGAAAATGGTTTCGATAAACACACTGGTCCCCTCCGCCACACACGCCATCGCCATCAGCAGTGCCTGTGCGTCGGTGGGAAAACCCGGATAGGGCAGAGTGCGCACGGTCTTGACCCGCCGCAACCGCGCCGGAGCACTGATCAGCATCTCGCCACGCCACGGGGTAATGCCGCAGCCCATTTCCTCAAAAAAAGGCAACACCGATTGCACGTGTTCGGGACAAACCTCTTTCAATACCAGTGAACCGCCCGTAACTGCCGCCGCCGCCATGTAGGTGGCGGTTTCAATGCGGTCGGGAATCACCCGATGGGTGCACCCGTGCAGTGCCTCTACGCCCTCCACAATGAGGGTGCTCTCCCCTGCGCCGCGAATACGCGCGCCGCAGGCCGTGAGAAAGGCACACAGGTCGGATATCTCCGGCTCACGCGCGGCGTTGTACACGGTGGTGCTGCCCTCGGCCGTGACCGCCGCCAACAGAATATTTTCCGTCGCCCCCACGCTGGGGAACGACAGAGAAATGGCGCGGCCTTTCAGCCGCCCAGCCGCATGACAGTGCAAACAGCCGCCTTCCTCGCGAATGTGCAGACCCAGCTGACGCAATGCCGCCAGATGCAGGTCGATGGGACGGGGTCCCAGCTCGCACCCGCCGGGGAACGACAGGTGTGCCCCGCCCGTGCGTGCGGCGATGGCTCCCAAAAACACGATGGACGACCGCATTTCGCGCATGAGCGCGTCGGGAATGTCGCCACGGCACACGCCACTTGCATCCACGATAACGGTATGCCCCTCCCGCTGAACGTGACAGCCCAAGTGGCGCAAAATCGCCACCGCCGCCGCCACATCCGACAGGTCGGGACAATTTTCGATATAGCATTCGCCGTTTACCAGCACCGAGGCCGCCAGAATGGGCAGGGCGCTGTTTTTTGCTCCGTGAATATGTACGGCACCGTTCAGCCGATGCCCGCCTTCAATGACCAGCTTTGTCATTGTATACACCTCGCCTCCCAAAAATCAAGGAAAGTTCTTTACTATCCTATGATATTTGGGGGAAAGGGTGACAACTCAGGCGTTACACAGGTCGCGGATGACCGCCCAAATGCGGTCACAAGCATCAGGAACGGCCGCTTCACCCGCCGCCGCGCCCATGCGGGCAAGAGCGTCAGGGTCCAGCGCCGTCGCTTTTATGGTATCCCATAAACGGGCATCTGTCAAATCTTTTTCTTCGATACACACCGCCGCGCCGCGATCTGCCAACGCCTTGGCGTTATAAAATTGGTGGTTCTCCGCCACATAGGGGGACGGCACCAGTATGGCGGGCTTACCCATGGCGGGCAGCTCACTCAGCGTCATGGCACCGCAACGGGACACCACCAGATCTGCCGCCGCCATACAGCGGGACATATCGTCAATGTAATCCCGTACCCGCACCTGCACGCCGTCGGGCTGCACACCGTATTCCTGCAGCAGCGCCAAGGTATGTTGGTAATTCTCGCCGCGACCGGTGCCGACAATAAACTGCAATCGCTGCTCCTTGGCGTTTTCCCGCAGCACACCCGCCACCGCCTCGTTCAGACGGCGGGCACCCAGACTGCCGCCGAAGCACAGCACCAGCGGGCGGTCATCCACGCCCAACTCCTTGCGGGAGGCGGCGCGATCGGGAGACGAAAATCCCTGCCGCAACGGGTTACCCGTCACGATGAGGTTTGCCTCCTTGGGCAGATATTGCTTTGCAGATTCGGCGGGCAACAGCACCGCCGCTGCGTGCTTGGCAAGCATTTTCACCGTCACACCCGGGTAAGCATTGGATTCGTGTACCACCACGGGTATGCCCTGCTTTGCCGCCTGACGCAGCACCGGCCCGCACACATACCCGCCGGTACCGATAGCGATGTCCGGCTTGAAGTTCCGCAAGATACGGGCGGCTTCCATGCCGGCAGTCACCGCGTGTACCGCGGCAGCCACATTGCGCCCCACGTTTTTCAGCGACAACCGCCGTTGAAAGCCCGCGACGGTAACCGTTTTCAGGTCGTATCCCGCTGCGGGTACCAGGGTGGTTTCCATACGGCCTTTCGCACCCACAAACAGAATTTCCGCGTCGGGGCGTTCTTGCTTGATCTTAGCGGCAATGGCAAGGGCGGGGTTGATATGCCCCGCCGTACCGCCGCCGGTCATGAGTACACGCATGTCGTTTCACCTACGAATCGTTTTTGTCTTTCATACGGCGTGAGATCGCCAGCACCACGCCCATCTGCGCCAGCAGCATCACCAGCGAGGAGCCGCCGTAGCTGAAGAACGGCAGACTGATACCGGTATTGGGAATGGTGTTGGTAACCACCGCCAGGTTGAACAGCACCTGAATGCCGATCTGAGCGGTCAAGCCGATAGCGAGCATAGAGCCGAAGCGGTCGGGGGCTTTCATGCCGATGACAAAGCCGCGCCATACCAGCAACGCAAACAAAATGATGATGAGCACCGCGCCGATAAAGCCCATTTCCTCGCACACCACGGCGAAAATAAAGTCATTTTGCGGTTCGGGCAGAAACAGGTGCTTTTGGCGGGAGTTGCCCAGCCCCTCTCCCATCAAGCCGCCGGAACCGATAGCGTACAGCGATTGCACCGTCTGCCACGCGGAATCTCGACCTGCGCCGCCGGAAGTGTACACGGCAAAGGGGTCCAGCCACACGTCGATGCGATCTCGCTCGTACCCGCCGATAAAGATCAGCGCCGCGGCCGCCGCACCACCGAGCCCCAAGGTGCCCAGCAGATAGTACCACTTGGTACCGCCGATAAACATCATGACCATGCCGATCATCAGAATGAGCATGGTACCCGACAGGTGAGGCTCACGGAACACCAACAGACAGACGACGCCCAACGCCGCCATAAACGGGAAAAAGCCTTTTTTCATCGTCTTCATGTCGTTCCCGAATTCTGCGATCCAGTACGAGAACAACAGCACCACCGCGAATTTTGCGATCTCGGACGGCTGTATACGCAGACTGCCGATCTTGATCCAACGGTGCACCTCTTTAATAGGGGGCAAAAACAACACCAGTATCAGCAGCGCAATGGAGATGCCCATAACGATATAAGGAATCTTTAGTTTTCGCAAGAAATTATAGTCGACGGTAGAGATCAGCAGCATGGCGACGATACCGATCGCCGCAAAGATCAGTTGTCGCTTGATGTAATAATAACTGTCGCCGTCGTTCCAGTAATAGGCGTAAGCGAAGCTGGCAGAAAACAGGCTGACCAAGCCCACTGCCAGCACCAGCATGAGCAAAATGAAAAACGGCATATCGAAGCCCAACGCAAAGTAAAACAGCCGTCCTTTGCGCTTTTTTGTCAGCGCGCCTTGTGGCGCTGCCGCGCTTGCCATAGGCGATCCTCCTTTTTTCCGTTACTTAAAATACCAATACCAGTCCAATGGCACAGCCTGCCGCGGCGATCAGTGAAAAGACCGCCACGATCTTGTTTTCGCTCCAACCGCACATCTCAAAATGATGGTGCAGCGGGCTCATTTTAAACAGGCGTTTGCCCCCTGTGTGCTTAAAATACCACACCTGCAGGATCACCGACAGGGTCTCGGCCACATACACGATCCCCATGGGCAACAGAAGCAACGGACGACCGATGCCAAACGCCACCGCACACAGCAGACCGCCAATGAACAGCGACCCCGTATCGCCCATAAACACCCGCGCAGGGTGGAAATTCCATACCAAGAAGCCCGCCAGCGCGCCCGCCGTGGCAGCACAGACCACGCCGTAGCCCAGCTGTGAGCCGCACGCCGCCAGCAAAAACAGACACACCACTAAGCTGACGGTGCCGCAAAGGCCGTCGATACCGTCGGTCAGGTTGGTGGCGTTGACCACGCCCACAATGATAAATACCGCCGCGGGAATGTACCACAGGCCCGCATCCCAGTAGCCGTAGAACGGAATGTTCACCCGCGTGCCGCCGGTGAAGTACATGATCAGCGCATAGGCTGCTGCCACCGCGATCTGTGCCATCAGTTTTTGGCGGGAGGTCAACCCCAAATTACGCTTTTTCACCACTTTGATGTAATCGTCCCAAAAGCCGATAAGCCCGAACGCCACTGCCATAAAGATGCCCGCAAACAGCCAAGTGATGGTGTAGGCGGTATCGGTATCCTTAAAGAAACCGTCAGGCAGCGCAACCTGGCACACCACCATGGCAAGGATGGTCACCACCACCATGGCGACGATGAAAATAATGCCGCCCATGGTGGGCGTCCCCTGCTTACCCTTGTGCCACGCAGGGCCCTCCTCGCGGATGGTCTGCCCGAATTTCAGCCGACGCAGCACCGGAATAAGCAGTTTTCCCAACCGTTCCGACAGGATAAACGCCACCATGCCCGTAACGACCCATACGACTGCTGTTGTTATATCCATTTTTCCATCCCTCATTCTTTCAAAGCGTCTGCCACAACTTCTCGTTCGTCAAAATGAACGGTCCCCTCGTTCAGTATTTGATATGTCTCGTGTCCCTTGCCCGCCAGCAGCAGGGTATCCCCTGCCTGCGCGTTTTGAATCGCCCAGCGGATCGCCTCACCCCGATTGGGGATCACCGTATACGGGGTTTTCGTCCCCTCCAGCCCCGTAAGAATATCCGCGATGATGGCATCGGGGTCTTCGGTGCGGGGGTTATCGGAGGTCACGATCAAGAAATCCGACAGCCGCGCCGCCGCCTCGCCCATTTTGGGGCGCTTGGTGCGGTCACGGTCTCCGCCGCAACCAAACAGCGTTACCAGCCGCCCCGCCTTACAGGCGTTCAGCGTTTCACAAATATTCTCCAGCCCGTCGGGGGTGTGGGCATAGTCGATCACCACGGTGAAATCGCGGCCCGTGGGTACCACCTCGGCGCGCCCTTTCACAATACCCGTGGCGGACAGTCCCTGTACCACCGTTTCAAAGGAAATACCCAGCGCCATGGCACAGGTGGCGGCGCCCAAGGCATTGTATACCGAGAACCGTCCCGGCGTAGCCAGACGCACACGTCCGATCTCGCCCAATCCCACCAACACAAAATCCACCCCATCGGGCCGCTGACGGATATCCCGCGCGGTGTAGTCGGCGGTATCGTCGTGGGCGGAATAGGTCATAACGGAGCAGGTCGCGCCCTCTTTCAGCACGGGAGTCCACGAGTCGTCTTGGTTAAAAATGCCGATCTTACACATGGAGAACAGCCGTTTTTTCGCCGCGGCGTAATCTTCCATTGTGCCGTGATAGTCCAAGTGATCCTGCGTCAAATTGGAGAACATACCAACTTCAAACTCACAGCCGCCTACCCGCGATTGGTCCAGCGCGTGGGAGGACACCTCCATCACCACGTGATCGCAGCCGGCATCCGCCATGGCGCACAGCATCTGTTGCAATTCGTAGGAATCGGGAGTGGTGTGACCCGTCGTCAGCACCCGCTGTCCGATCATATTTTGTATGGTGCCGATCAGCCCCACCGTGTGTCCCGCTTGCTCCAAAATCGCTTTTAGCAGAAAGGCGGTGCTGGTCTTGCCGTTGGTACCGGTAATGCCGACTAATTTCAGGCGATTGGAGGGGTGTCCAAACCGATTGGCACACATCTGCGCCCACGCTACCCGTCCGTCCGCGACCAGCACCTGGGACGGCAGTCCCATGTCCCGTTCCACCACCACAACGGCGGCGCCTTTTTCCAAGGCTTCGGCGGCAAAGGCGTGGCTATCCACACCGGTGCCGCGGATACACACAAAGGCACAGCCCGCCGTGATCTTGCGGGAATCGCGGCAAATCTCGGTGATCTCGATCTCGGGCACCGTGCCGACGGTATTTACTCCTGTCAGTAACTCCTGTAATTTCATATCGTGTCTTCCTCATTCTATGGAATCTTGATAGCGTATCGTCAGTTCCACCACCGTACCGTGGGGAATCTTGGTGCCGGCGGCGTGGCTTTGCCCGCCGATGACCGCTTGCTGCACCGCAATAGAATCGGGATCACGGTCTATCCAGCCCGTCAGCATCACATTCAAACCCGCGTCGGTGAGCAGGCGGTTGGCTTCGGTCAGCGTCTTGCCCGTCAATTCGGGAACAATGGTATGCTCAGCCGCACTGCCGTCGGTATACAGCACCACCGTGCCGCCCGCGGAGATCGCCTCCCCCGCTGCAGGGGATTGGGCGGTCACCTGTGTGCCGTCACCCACGATGCGGCAGGATAATCCGCTGCTTTTCAGCGCAGCCTGCGCCGCAGAGGTGGTTTTTCCTGCCACATCGGGCACCTGCCGCTGCAGATCCTTCAATTCTTGCTCGGTATATATGGGCTGGATGTCCAGATACGGCAACACGTCGGACAATATTTGCTGCGCCACCGGCGCTGCCAGCGTGCCGCCGTAGCGAATAGCCGTTTGTGGCTCGTCGATCATGACGATGACCGCCACTGCGGGGTCGTCTGCGGGGGCAAACCCGCAAAAAGAGGCGACGACCCCTTTTCGGCCGTTGGCGCTGGCGGTTTTTTGGTCGGTCTTTTCGGAGGTGCCGGTCTTGCCCGCCACCCGATAGCCCGCTACGTAAGCATTTTTGGCGCCGCCGCCGTCCACCACGCCCTCCAACATGGCGCACATACGGGTAGATACGTCGGCGGAGATCACCCGACGCTTGGCGGTGGGGCTCATTTCCTGTATCACCGTGCCGTCGGGGGCGGTGACGCGGCTGACGGTATACGGCTGCATCAGCGTGCCGCCGCCTGCTACCGCACAGGCGCCGGTAATCATCTGAATAGGTGTCACCTTAAAGGTCTGCCCGATGGAGGAGGTAGCCACATCTACCGCGGTAATGTTGCCGGCGGCGTGGTACAGGGTGGGGGTCACCCGCGCTTCGCCCAGCATATCGATACCCGTTAAGGCGGTAAATCCGAATTTTTCGTGGTACCGAGGAAACAGCGTCGTCCCCACCAGCGACCCGATCTTCATAAAGGCGGGGTTACAGGAATGGGAGATCGCCTCTGCCAACGACTGATCCCCGTGGCTGCGAGGATACACGTGGCATTTCATGGTGCGCACACCCGCCATGGTAAAGGTACCGTTGCAAAAAAAGTGGGATCTCTCGGAGATCAGTCCCTCTTGCAGCGCCATGGAGGCTGTAAAGATCTTAAATACCGAGCCCGGCTCATAAAATTCCGAAACCGCCTTATTTTTCCACTGCTTTTGCAGTGCCGTCAGCAGTGCCGACGAGCGATCCTCCCCCGAAAGCTGGGCAATGATCGCTTCGTCGTCGGGATCGGTCAGGACACGGGGATTGTTCAGGTCGTAGTCGCCCTTGGTCGCCATGGCCAGCACACCGCCTGTTTTCACGTCCATAACGATGGCACAGGCGCGGTTGGCGGCGGCGGTTTCCGCCACGGCGATATCCAGATACTTTTCCGTGATGCGCTGGATATTCACATCCACGGTCAAGGTAAGGGTATTTCCCTCCCCTGCTTCCACGGTGGTTTCATACTGAATGTCGTTGGGTAGGGCATCGCCCCAGCCGTTTTTGGTGGTGATAACGCGACCGGCTTTGCCCGCCAGCAGGCTGTTGTATTTGGCCTCCAGCCCCTCCAGCCCCGTGTTATCCGTGCCGGTAAAGCCCAGCACGCAGGACAGGGTGTTGCCCAAGGGATATTCCCGCTTATAATCCTGAATGATACGGAAAATGCCGGTATAGCCCCGCTCCTTGACCCAATCGACGAACTGACTGCACAGGGCGTCGTTTATCTTCGCCTTGACAACCTCGTAGCGGGAACCGGTCTTACAGGCCTTCTTATACAAGGTTTCCCGATTGACACCCAGCAATACGGAAAGCTCGTCGCTGATGCGGGCAC
This sequence comes from Clostridia bacterium, assembly GCA_017504645.1. Classification (GTDB taxonomy): domain Bacteria; phylum Bacillota; class Clostridia; order Oscillospirales; family Acutalibacteraceae; genus RGIG3009. The sequence continues at coordinate 25,350 of JAFVQV010000029.1, forward strand.
GGGTGGCATCGTCGGGGATCTCGTCCGGCTCCATGATGACCGTCGCTACTTCCACGCTTTGCGCCAGCACCACACCGTTGCGGTCCACGATCTGTCCCCGCTTGTCGGAGATCACACTGTCGCTTAATTGCTGTTCCTCAGCACGAGCCTGCCACACCTCATGTTCCAGCAGCTGCAGCTGTGCCAGCTTGCCGCCTACCGCGCCGTAACACAGCGCCACGACAACCAGCACACCCAACGAGCGCCGCCACATGTGGCGGGAGGGTGCCTTCATTGATACGTCCTGTCGATGAAAGCGTTTCATAAACAGGAGCCTTTCTTATTTGAAATTAATGGATGTTATCCGCGTAGGTAAATTCCACGGTGACCACGGTTCCTTTGGAGACCTTAGTGCCGGCCACCATGGATTGCCGCGAGGCAGTAGGCGTGCCCGAGGAGGCACTGATACCCGAGAACAGCACATTGATGCCCGCGGTATTGGCCGCCTGCTTCACCTGTGCCACCGTGCGTCCCGCAAAATCGGGAACCGTGGCGGTTTTCGTTTCAGAGGAATCCGTGTACAGCCATACGGTTCCGTTTTTGGGAATGGTAGCACCCGCAATGGGCATTTGGCTCACCACTGTGTCGCCCTTACCCACCACCTGATAGTTCAACGTCACGCCTTTCAAGACTGACGCTGCCGCGGTGACCGATTTACCCACCACGTTGGGGGTGCTGCGGTCCAGACTGGAGATCTCCGCCTCGGTGTAGTTGGGCTCCACGCCCAAATAGGGCAGGATATCCTTGAGGATCTTACGAGCAACGGGAGCGGCCACGCCGCCGCCCGAACGGAGGGTTACGGGGTTATCCACCATGACCAACACCGCCACTCTGGGGTCGTCCGCGGGAGCAAAGCCGCCAAAGGAGGCGATGATCTCCACGTTTTCGTCCTCTTCCTCTTCGGATTTTGTTTCGGTTTTTTGGGAGGTACCCGTCTTACCCGCTACCCGATAGCCCGAAATATAGGCATTCTTGATGGCACCGCCACTGACGGCGTTTTCCAGCATGGCAGAAACGCGGGCAGAGGTATCCGCCGAGATCACCTGACGGCGCACCACCGGTTCAGTGTTGGAGATGGTGTTGCCATCGGAATCGATGACCTTTTGCACGATATAGGGCTGCATCAGATCGCCACCGTTGGCAATGGCAGACAGTGCCGTTACCATCTGCAAGGGGGTGACCTTAAAGGTCTGGCCGATAGACGATGCCGCCACCTCCACGGGGATGATCTTGTCGGCAGGGTGGTACAGGCTGGCAGAAACTGCCGGTTCGCCCAACAGGTCCACACCGGTGCGCTGCGTAAAGCCAAAGCCGGTGTAATACTTTGAAAACAGTTTCGTTCCAATGCGCTGGCTAAGAGTCATAAAGGCCGGGTTGCAGGAGTTGGCAATGGCCTGCACAAAGTTTTGTTGTCCGTGACCTTTGGGATGCACCCAGCAACGCATGGTACGGTCAGCGATGGTGTAAGAGCCGCCGCAATAGAAGCCGTCGGACTCCTTGACCAAACCCTCCTCCATACCGATGGAGGCGGTAACCGTCTTAAACACCGAGCCGGGCTCGTAAAATTCCAGCGCCTTGTTGCGGTATTGCTCCTGTCGCGCTTTCACCAACGCTGCCGCTTGCTCGTCACCGCTCAGCTGAGCGATCTGTTCCGCCACGGTGGGGTCGCCGATCTCCAGGTAGTTGTTGGGGTCGTAGTCGCCCTTGACCGCCATGGCGAGGATCGCGCCCGTTTTCACATCCATGACGATGGCACAGCCGCGGTTAGTGGCTTTATACTCGGTCAGTGCCTCCTGCAGGTATTTTTCCGCCACCTGCTGGATGTACTGGTCCACTGTCAGCACCAGGCTGTCGCCGTCCTGCGCCTCCACGGTATATTCGTATTGCAAGGCGGTGGGCAGGCGGTCACCGAATTCGTTTTGGGTGATGACCATTCGTCCCGCCACGCCGGATAACACGTCGTCGTATTTCAACTCCAGACCTTCGCGCGCTACGTTGTCCGTACCCACGAAGCCCAGCACACAGGACAGCAGGTTTTTCAGCGGGTACTCCCGCTTGTAGTCGGTGAGGGCGTAGAACACCATCTCCAGGCCCTTTTCGTCCACCCACTGCACAAATTCGTCGCACACCGCTTTATCCACCTTGGATTTGACGACCTTATACTGGGATTCGCTGTCGCAGGTCTGCTCATACAGCTTTTGCCGATCCACCTCCAGCATGACCGACACCTCATCGGCAATCATGTTACGGGTGGATTCGCGGCGGATGTTGCTGGGATCCATGACGATGGTAAACACTTCCCGCGTTTGGGCCAGCACCGACATGTTGGCGTCGTAGATCTGGCCGCGGCCGGCGGGCACTTCCACGTCGGACAGCTGTTGCGATACCGCTTTTTCCTGCCATTCGTCGTGCTCCAGCACTTGAATACGGAACAGTTGCGTCACCAAAAACACCACGCAAATAAACGCCACGCACACAAACCCGATGGTGCGCAGACGCATGGCGCGGCTGAGGGCAGCTGTCGAATCGTCTGCCCGTTTTCTGTTCTTGGCTTTTGACATTCCTGTCACCTCGTTTAATGATCGATTGAAAAAAAGAGAGTCAAGACATCACATCCCAACTCTCAACATCCGAGGTCCTTCTCATACTTATGCGGTGTCCCGCGCGAGTAGACCCTGTTTTACCCGATCCACGCCTGAATGGCGCCCCAGACCGTCGCCCAAAAGCTCGGTTCGGGTTCTTTTTCCACATCCGGTACCGTGACGGAAATGTAGTCGATCTGACCGGATTCGGTTTGCCGCAACCCTACGCTTTCGGCGTATTCTTCAATGCTTTGAGCCGAGGTCTGTGCCGCCAGTTCGCCCTCCAGCCGTTTGATCTCGCCCAGCATCTCGCTGAGCTCGCTCTCTTTACGAGTGATGGCGTTGTTCATTTCCGTCAGCTGTACCTGACTGGTAATCATCAAGGTGATCACCAGCAGCACACCGCAGGAGACCAGTGCGGTCACGACGGTATTGAGCAACTTTTGAATTCTGGCACGCTTTTTCTCGGCCTTGGTGGCTTTTTTGCCGTGGAGAGGGGTGATCTTGGCTTTTTTCGGCTCGAACAAGGACAGATCGTAGGCTTCAGAACCGTATTTTGCCATGTCACTCTCTCCTTTCCTAGTTATTCGCAGCGCTCGTGCAGCTTTTCAACACAGCGCAGCTTGGCGCTGCGGCTGCGGGGGTTTTGCTCCAGTTCGGCGGCGGAGGCTTCCGCAGGCTTTCTCAGTACCAATCGCCCTGCGGGTGTGCGTCCGCACACGCATACCGGAAATTCCGGCGGGCAGGTACAGCCCGTGCAGAAACCGGCAAATCGCTGTTTGACCATGCGGTCCTCCAGCGAATGGAAGGTGATGATCGCCAGCCTGCCGCCTACCTTTAAGCGGTCAAAGGCGATATCCAACGCTTCCGACAGGCAGTCCAGCTCGCCGTTAACGGCGATGCGCAGCGCCTGAAACACCCGCCTTGCGGGATGTCCGTCGCGCCGTACAGCGGCGGGAACGGAGGCTTTTATCAGTTCGGCAAGCTCCAACGTGGTAATCAGTGGGGCAGTCTGCCGCCGATTGACCACCGCTCTGGCGATCTGCCGTGAAAACTTTTCTTCACCGTAGCGGAAGAAGATGTCCGCCAGCTGCTGTTCGCTCAGCTGCGCCAACAGGTCGGC
>JAFVQV010000030.1 GCA_017504645.1 Clostridia bacterium
CCCAGCCGCCGCCCCAACCGCCGGCGCCGGCGCCAAAGTTGGGATCTACGCCGGCGTGACCGTACTGGTCGTACCGAGCCTTTTTCTGCGCATCGGATAACACCTCATACGCTTCGCCCACTTCCTTAAAGCGGGCCTCGGCCTCCTTGTCGCCGGGATGCAGGTCGGGGTGATATTCCTTAGCCATGCGGCGATAGGCTTTCTTAATCTCGTCATCCGAAGCGCCTTTATTAACACCCAGCACCTCGTAATAATCCCGTTTTTCCTCTGCCATACTGTCACTCCAAAAATCGCACTAATAGGGGACGATGAACCATCGTCCCCTATCGTTGCTATGAATCGATCAATGCACTTCGCCGTCGTAGTAGCCGTCTTCACCGGCAGGCGGGGTAGTGCCGTCCTGTGCGGGCGCTCCCTGTTCGGGAGCCGCCGCCTTGTACACCTTTTCGCTGACCTCGTAGAATTTCTTCATCAGATCCTCCTGCGCGGTCTTGATCGCTTCGTTGTCCTCGCCCTTAAGGGTTTCCTTCAACGCGTCGATCTTGCTCTGCAGCTCAGTCTTGTCAGCTTCTTCCAGCTTATCGCCCAATTCTTCAATGGCTTTTTCGCACTGATAGGCTGCCTGATCGGCACCGTTGCGCAGCTCCACGGATTCTCTCTTCTTCTTATCCTCTTCGGCGTACTGAGCCGCTTCCTGCACTGCCTTCTCCACGTCCTCCTTAGACATGTTGGTGTTGGAGGTGATGGTGATGTGCTGCTCCTTACCGGTACCCAGATCCTTGGCGCTGACGTTGACGATACCGTTGGCGTCGATATCGAAGGTCACTTCGATCTGCGGCACACCGCGGCGAGCGGGAGCAATGCCGTCCAGATGGAACATGCCCAGCGTTTTGTTGTCACGGGCAAATTCACGCTCGCCCTGCAGTACATGCACTTCCACAGAGGGCTGATTGTCTGCCGCCGTGGAGAAGATCTGAGATTTCTTGGTGGGAATGGTGGTGTTGCGCTCGATCACACGGGTCATGATGCCGCCCATGGTCTCCACGCCCAGGGACAGGGGAGTAACGTCCAGCAGCAACAAGCCTTTTACCTCGCCGCCCAGCACACCGGCCTGCAACGCGGCACCCATAGCCACACATTCGTCAGGATTGATGCCCTTGAAGGGCTCTTTCCCCATAAACTTCTGTACCGCTTCCTGCACAGCGGGAATACGGGTGGAACCGCCCACCAGCAGTACCTTATCGATCTGAGAAGCAGACAGACCGCTGTCGGACAGGGCCTGCTTCACCGGACCCATGGTGGCTTCCACCAGGTCGGCGGTCAGGCGGTTGAACTCGGCGCGGGTCAAAGTCATATCCAAGTGCTTGGGACCCGTGGCATCCGCAGTAATAAAGGGCAGGTTAATGTTGCTGGTCATGCCGCCGGACAGCTCGATCTTGGTCTTTTCCGCGGCTTCGCGCAGGCGCTGTACCGCCATTTTGTCGGCGGACAGATCCACACCGGTCTCGTTTTTGAAGCCCGCGATCAGCCAATTGACGATCTTCTGGTCGAAGTCGTCACCGCCCAGGCGGTTGTTGCCGGCGGTAGCCAGCACTTCCTGCACGCCGTCACCCATTTCAATGACGGATACGTCGAAGGTGCCGCCGCCCAAGTCGTAGACCATGATCTTCTGATCGGTTTCTTTATCAATACCATACGCCAGTGCCGCAGCAGTGGGCTCGTTGATGATGCGCTTGACCTCCAGGCCCGCGATCTTACCCGCGTCCTTAGTCGCCTGACGCTGTGCGTCGGTAAAGTAAGCGGGAACGGTGATGACCGCCTCGGTCACGGTGTCACCCAGATACGCTTCGGCATCCTGCTTCAGCTTCGTCAGGATCATAGCGGAGATTTCCTGCGGGGTGTAGGACTTGTCGTCAATGGTCACTTTCTTTGCCGCACCCATGTCACGTTTGATGGACGAAATGGTACGGTCGGGGTTAGACACCGCCTGCTGCTTCGCTACGCGGCCGACGATACGCTCGCCGTCCTTTTTAAACGCCACTACCGACGGGGTGGTACGAGCGCCTTCGGCGTTGGGAATGACGACGGCTTCGCCGCCCTCAATGACCGAAACGCAGGAGTTGGTAGTGCCAAGGTCGATACCGATAATTTTTGCCATGATAAATAGCCTCCAATGTATATAAATATGATTTGTTGACGAAAACGTTAATTTGCCACCTTGACCATGGCGGGACGCAGTACCCGCGTACCCAGTCGGTAGCCTTTCTGGTACACTTCGGTGACGGTTTCGGGCTCCACGCCGTCGGCGTCCTCCCGCATCACCGCGTGGTGCACCTCCGGGTCAAACACCTGACCCAGTGCGGGGATCTCCTCCAAGCCCATGGCGGTACGAGATTCCTCAAACTGGCGAATGACCATATCCACGCCCTTTTTATAATCCTCACCGTCGGGAGAGGACACGGCGCGTTCCAGATTGTCGATGCTGGGTAACAGGGTCTTCAGCACCTCGCCTTTAACAAAGGCTCCCAGCTGATCCTTTTCCTGGTCGGTGCGGCGCTTATAGTTGGCGTATTCTGCCACCACACGCTGATAACGATCCTTTTCCTCCTCCAGCTGTGCCTGCAGAGCCGCTATCTGCTGTTGCTCCTCGGTCAGCTCAGACGGCTCCTCCGTCTTGGTTTCCTGTACGTCCTCGGGCTGTTCTTCCGCTGTGGGAATCTTAATTTCCTCCTCCACGGAAACGACCTCCTTACTTTTCGTTAAATAGTGCGGTCAACAAGCGGCTGACCGTCTGTGCTACATATTCCAACCGCGGAATGGTTTGGGCATAATCCATACGCAAGGGGCCGATAAGACCCAGCGTTCCGTCGCGGTAAGGGCCGGATGAATAACGGGTGACGATGATGCTGGAACCGTTCAGTTCGGGACGCAGGCTCTCGTTGCCGATGAGCACCTGTGACCCGCCCGTATATGCCGCCAGCATTTTGGCAAGCTGCTCGCGGCGGGACAAAAAGCCCAACAGAGAACGGGCATGATCCAACTGGTAATCGGGATGCTGCAATAAATTCAATTGCCCTGTCAGGCGGATATCCGCCGCGGCAGATTCCTCCACCAGTTCCGCAAAGGCGGTGAGCACCGGCGTATACATCAGCCCGTGACCGCCCAGCAGCTGTAACAGCAAGCCCTGCACCCGTGCAGGATGAATGGCCGATAACGGCTCACCGGAAAATTCGCAGCTCAACGTCGAGGCCAACTGCTCCAGCACCGTGGCGTCTACCTCGCCGCCTACACGGCATACACGGCTGTGCAAACCACCCGCGTCGGTCATCAGCAGCACCGCTACCGAGCGGGGGCCGGCAGGCAGCACCTCAATGCGCCGCACGCAAGAGCCCTGCCGATCGGGGGTCGCCGCCACCGCAGCACAACCAGTGGCATCCGCCAGCACATCCGATGCCAGCGTCATCAGCCGATCGGGATCCCCTGCCGCGCTTTCCAACGTATCGTCGATGCGGCGTTTCCCCTCCTCGGACAGAGGGCGGCGCGCCATCAGGTGATCCACATACAGGCGAAAGGCCTTCGGTGTGGGCACGCGCCCCGCTGAAGTGTGGGGCTGATCGAGATATCCCAGCAAGGATAGCTCTGCCATGTCGTTTCGGATGGTGGCGGAGGATACCGCATGACCCAGCAACTGCGCAATGACCTTGGAGCCCACCGGCTCGCCCGTGCGGATGTGCTCATCCACAATGACTGCAACCACCCGTCGCTTGCGCTCGCCCAGTTCCATGACCGCCACACCTCCCGTTTTTCAATTAGCACTCATTCGGCAGGAGTGCTAAACCTCCTATACTTTACCATTCCCACCGATTTCTGTCAATATGCAAATGTGAATGTTTTGTAAAATCATTTAGAGTCCGTGTGTAATATCTTTGGCAGAATTCCCGATTGTATTGCCTGTGGAGATGGGGTATAATACCATCAACAAGGAGGTATGTACCATGTCAGAATTTCAGATCCACAATTTCGATTTCAGCAAGCTCATCGCCTTTGCCTCAACTGCTAAGGGCGAGGTGTTCCTTAAAACACCGGACGGTGATGTGCTCAACCTCAACAGTCGTTTGACTCAGCTGCTGGCATTGTCCAATGCGGTGGATTGGGGCAACATCGGCGAAGCCACCATCTCCTGCACCGACCCCGACGATGAGACCCGCTTGTTCCGCTTGAACCTCTACGGAAACGATGAAGTGAAGTAGAATTTTATTGCCGCAAAATGCAAAGAGACCGAGAGCAAAATGCTCTCGGTCCCTTTTTTTGATGTGATTATTCAGCAGCCTTCCCGGTGATATCCAAGAAAGTGTTGCCGCCGCTGGCAATGGGCAGCTTGCCGTCCCATTTCTCCACCTTGGCATACTCGATCATGTTTTCGCTGAGCGACGCAGCAATCTTGCGGTTGGCCTCCGCCTGCGCCTGGGCCTTTTTCAGGATCGCTTCGGCTTCGGCCTCAGCGGCGATCAGTTTCTTTTGTGCCTCCGCCTCGGCGATGACGATGGCCTGCTCCTGCTCGGTCTTCGTCTTGATCAGGTTCTGCTCCGCCACCTGCTTGGCCTCGATGGCACTGTCAAATTCCGCCGAAAACTCGAAGTTCACAATGTTGAACTTGTCGATGACGATACCGTAGCCACCCACCTTTTCGGACAGGGCATCCTGTACCTCCTGCCCTACCGTGGCACGCTCGGTAATGAGCTCCTCAGCGGTGTACTTGGCGGTGACGGATTTCATGCTTTCCTGCACGGCGGGCAGCAGCACCACGTCCTGATAATCACGGCCGATATTCTGGAAGATGTAGGCTGAGGATTTGTTACCCACGCGGAAGTTGACGGCAATACTGCTGCTGATAGACTGCAGGTCCTTGGACACGGCAGGAGCGTCCACTTCTACTTTTTGGATCTTGTTGGAAATGATCTCCACATTCTGCACAAAGGGAATTTTAAGATGCAAGCCCTCCTGCAAGGGGTTTTCAGACACACTACCCAGCGTCACCACCACGCCGGTGGAACCCGCCGGCACGACCACAAAGGCCGAAGTGAGCAGGATCACTGCCGCCAATGCGACAACAGCGATCAGCACGATCTTTTTGATAGGGAATTTTTTCATGTCGGGATTAAAAGTTACGGTTTTTGCCATGGTTAGTTTCCTCCTTTAATTTGTCGAAAGGCGATTTCCGCCTCGCGTTTCAGTGTGACACAGCGGTAAGCGGGCAACATGACCGCCAACGCCTGCCGCAGCTTGGTTTTTGCACCGCTGTACGGCTCGGTATAGGTATGTAACGCCTGCTCGATCGCCGTTTCCAGCGATTCACCGAGTTTGCACCGCTCCAGCACCTGACAGAACAGGTCGTACAACGCCCGATCGGATAAAATGTCGTCCGCCGTATCGTTCAGGTTGCCGTTGACATAATGCAACAGTTCGATGATGCTCTCCAGCTGCAAGGCGCCCCGCAGAGAGTTTATGAGAAATACACGCGCCAAATGCTGCTCACCGTAGCGTTTGCCGTTGGGATTCGGCACCCAGCCGCGCTTCACCCAATTCTGTATGGTGGACGGTTCCAGTCCCGTCATCTCGCAGATCTGCGACAGGGTCACGCCACCGGTAATGCGCAAGACGATCTCGAAAGGCGAAAAGGCACAGGCACCCTCGCCGCCGACCACCGCCAATGCCGCGCCCGGATACTCTCTCATGCAAGCCCTCCTCTCTTTAGGATGATTTGATTATATCACGAGTTCGCCTGACCGTCAAACACCATTTTAGGAACTTATTGGAAACCAGGATTTTTTAATACTTGATTTTTAAAAATATCTCTCTATTACTATTATTTTCTCGCTTTTTCTCTTGTTTTCTTGCTTTGGCGCTGTTGCATGCGCCGCCAATTACAAAACCCGTATACGTCATTGGCAAAAAACATCAGGAAGCACACGACCATGGGCACATATGAAGCATCCTCCACCGCAGCCAGCACCCATAAAAGAACGAGCACCATATCGTTTGCCGCATAGGCCAGCGCATAATAAGGGCTTCGGAAAAAGGTGAGATAGGACGCCGCAAAGCTGGTAGTCACCGAAACCGTACTGGCCAACAAATTGGCATTTCCTAAAGCATCAAGGATGAAATAAAAGACCACCGTCGTCACCGCTGCACCCATCAGCATAGCAACAACCTGTCCCCTTGTTAATCGGTGCACCTCCACCTCTCGCGTATCTTTATAGGGATGACGCAGCCACGAAATAACCGCGCACACTGCCATGGGTGTCGTCATGCCCAAATACGTGATCATCTCACCATAATATCGAAAAAAGAAGGAAATAGTTCCGTAAAATACGGAAAACGCCACGGTAAAGACCTGCCCAACAACGTATCCCTTAGCCACAAAAATGAGGGCGGTAACACCGATCAGGGAAGCGATCACTGTCAGCACTCTTCCCTGCGCGAAAAAAGAGGAAATCACGATAGCTCCTACGGAAAACAGCCACAGCATGCGCTCAAAGTTCGTTAAATCACGAAGAGGGTTTTTCAATTTCATAAGCACCTCCAAAAAAATAAGCACCCGTTATGCACATCTTCTATGACCTAACGATGTGCACACGAATGCTTTCGCATTTCCTACCCGATGGCAGTGATATTGGTAAAAAGGACCCTCTTTCGCCCTGTAGGCGAAAGAGGGTTTGAATGGAGCGGCTTACGAGGCTCGAACTCGCTACCTCCACCTTGGCAAGGTGGCGCTCTACCAGATGAGCTAAAGCCGCACGATATTGCGAAAGTCAGTATAGCACACCGTACCACCCTTGTCAAGCACAAAAAACGCCGGAGGACAAAAAATCCTCCGGCATTTTTTAATCTTTTATCAGAAGCCCATCAGTTCCAGCATCTCGTCGACGTCGGCCGCCTTCAAGGCGCGGTTATGACGCACGATCTTATCGCCCAGTGCATCGATCTTTTCCTGCACTTCCTTGTCAAACTCGTCGTATTTCATGTAGGAAAGAACGGTATCCTTCTGCTCGGCGTAATAATCCACCTCTTTAACGGTTTCCTTGCCGTTCTCATCCTTGACCGTTTCGGTACGCTCTGCCTCAGGGTCCATGCGGAAGATCAGCGCCATAGTCTTGGTGGTGCCGCCCTTCTGGTAGGTCTGAATACCGGCAGTTCCCTCAGCCACCGCCTGAATAGCTTTAACCAGATCCTCATCGGATGCCTCAGCTGCGACGATATCATTGCGCTGAGCGGTAGATTCCGTCTTATCAGTAGTGGCAGAATCGTCCTTGTCCTTGGAAGCGGCTTTTTCGTCCGCCGTGTACTGTGCATACACCTTGTCGAAGCCCGCGCCGGTCTTTTCACCGGCGTTGAACGCATCCAGATACTTCTGCAAACGATCCTTGATCTTGTTCACTTCTGCCTCAGACAGGTCCTTGTTGTCGGAACCCACCAGCGAAAATTCGATGATCTTGTAGCTGAGGTAGTTGTCGTCAAAGTACTTGCGAATGTCGGTCTCCGCCACTTCACGGCTCCCGCCCTTGCCATACAGGCCGTAGAACAGGGACATTTCGTTCAAGCCGGTGGCTTTAGCCATGTTGATGTAACGGTCGTTATTAAAACCGAGAGGCAGGAACGCATCCGCCTTCAGTTCCTTCAGGCTGTCTTCCAGTTCCTTTTTATCTTCGGCATCCCAGTCGATCTTATGCTCTGCCAGCATATCTTCCAACACCTTTTGGCGGATCATGGTGTCCTGAGCCTTCTGACGGATATATTCCCGCAAAGACATTTTGGTATCCTCGTCGTACGATACCTCCTCATCCAATGCGTCAGCACCGTAGTAGTACAGATACATGTACGCCGTATAATCGGTATTGAGGATGTTATACACATACGCAAGGTAATCGCCGGTGGTGTAGACCTTTCCATCCACTTCCATGGCGTTGTCGGGCGTGGAACATCCACCCATGAGCAAACAGGAAATCAGCAGGATCGCCGCCAAAGCGATGCTGAGAATGCGTGTCGGTTTCATAAACTTCGTCCTCCTTGACAAAATACAACCTATATTGTACACGAAAAAACTCCGTTTGTCCACCCACAAATCCTCAAACTTCAAAAAATTCATAAAATGCTCACATAAAAGGCAATGAAGATGCGATTTTTCGCTTGACAAGGGCAGACAAAAGAGTGTATAATACTCATGCTTTAGCATATACTTGCCGGTGTGATGGAATTGGCAGACGTAGTGGACTCAAAATCCACCGCTGGCGACAGCGTGCCGGTTCGAGTCCGGCCACCGGCACCATAAGACCTCTCTTGTTCATCAAGAGAGGTCTTTGTTTTCTTGTATTCCCTCCTTGACTGTGTTATAATGGCAGCGTAATGTGCGGAGGTGCTTTTCATGATATTGGAAACCGAAAGACTGATTTTGCGTCCGTGGCAGGAATCGGATGCGGAAAGCTTATATCAGTATGCTTCTTCTCCGGAAGTCGGTCCCATGGCGGGATGGCCTGCTCACACCAGTGTAGAAAACAGTCTGGATATCATCCGTCACGTTCTGTCGGCACCGGAGACCTATGCCGTTGTTGACAAACAATCCGGCTGCGCGATCGGCAGTATCGGGATCATGATTGGAAAAGCGAGCCACCTCGAACTGCACGCAACTGAGGGTGAGCTGGGCTACTGGATCGGCGTGCCCTACTGGGGTCAGGGATTGATCCCCGAAGCAGTACGGGAGATCCTTCGGTACGCCTTTGAAGACTTACATCTTGAAACGATATGGTGCGGCTACTTTGACGGCAATTTGAAATCGAAACGCGTACAAGAAAAATGCGGATTTCAATATCAATACACCAAAGAAAAGGTTCCGTGTTCCATGCTAAATGAAGTGCGAACCGAGCATATCAGCTGTTTGACAAAAGAGAGATTTGATAAAACCGCGTCAGTTAAACTACACTCAAAATAAAGGAACGTTTGACATGAAGAAGTTTATCAGCCTGCTGGGCATTTTGGCGATCCTCCTATGCTGTTTCGTCATCCCCGTCGCCGCCTTAGAAAAATCGGATATTGAAATCAGTGCGCGGCACGCGCTGTTGGTCAATTTGGATACGGACACGGTGGTTTACGAAAACGATGGGTATTCCCAATGCTATCCGGCGTCATTGACAAAGATCATGACCGCTATCGTGGCATTGGAAAATACCGAGGACCTGGATGCGGTAGAGATCACCGCACGCGCCGCCCTTTTTAAAGAGTTTGAGGGCGTGCCCATCTCCACGGCTAACATCAAAAGCGGTGAGACCTTCTCCATGCGCGAGTTGCTGTATGCGCTGATGCTGAACTCCGCCTGCGAGGCTGCCAATATCATTGCCGATCACGTAGGCGGCGGCAGCATAGCTGCATTTATCGACATGATGAACCGCAAAGCAACCGAGCTCGGCGCGGTCAACACCCATTTTTCCAACCCGCACGGTCTGTTTGACGAGCAAAATTATTCCACCGCGTACGATATGTACCTCATCACCGATTACGCCCTCAGTCTCCCCGATTTTCTACCCATCGCTTGCGCCAAAACCTATACCATTGAAGGAAACAGCAACCGCGGTGAAAAGCGCCTTGTCCACACCAATCGGATGCTGTTTTCCACCGATGCCCAATTCGGAAAATATTATATGCCTCAAGTTAAAGGCATCAAAACCGGCACCCTTTCCGCAGCGGGACGATGCCTCATCACCTATGCAGAGCATAACGGCTGTCGCTACATCTGCGTGGTGATCGGCGGTGATTACAGCGACTCCGCCAGCCGCTACAAAACCACCTACAACCTATACAACTGGGCATTTGAAAATCTGACTCTCAAGACACTGGCAGAGGATACCGTCCCCATCGCACAGGTCAAGGTGAATTTCGCCAAGGACGAAGATGTTGTCTCGGTGCGCCCCGGTCGCTCGGTGACCGGCATCGTAGAAACTGACCTGGACCCCACTGATATTGTGCTGACCACCGATCTGCCGTCCTCCGTTGACGCACCCATCAAGGCCGGCGATATTCTGGGCAACTGCGTCATCACCGTAAAAGGCAAGGAAGTGGCGACGGTCGAGCTGATCGCCATGCAGGATATTGCCGAGCAAAGCGCCCTCGTCACTGTAGCGAATGCGGTATTTTCACACCCGCTTGTTTGGGTCATTCTTGTCGGGATCGTGGGCCTTTTTATCCTGTCTGCTATCGCTAAAGCAAAACATAAACGCCGTCGCCGTAGACGCAGGTTGTATTGACACGACCCCTTTCTCTCCCTAAACAGCCCCGTCTGCATAATGCTTCCGTTCCGTTACCAAATTCAAAAAACGACCTTGTCTGCCGACAAGGTCGTTTTTCTTTTTAAAACTCCATGGCAATTAAGCCTGCCAGACTGCCGCGCTGTTTGCCC
>JAFVQV010000031.1 GCA_017504645.1 Clostridia bacterium
GCACCAGTCCGCAGACTGGTGCAAAAAACATCCGGTGAATGTTTTTTAGACCGCGGGAGAGTCCCACCACCGGCACAGCTACACCTACGGGAGAGTCCCACCACCGAAAATTCCTCTCGTGCTCTCCCCATGCAAGAACGGAAGTTTCTCTTCTACAAGTGGGACTCGAAAGGCCGTTATAAAACAGTCCGGCGGCATGTTTTAGACCGTGGGAGAGTCCCACCAACCACAAGGGAGTACACCACAGGACACTCTCAAGCCATCAAAAAAGGAATACTCCATTATACACTTCTAAAAAAGGTATAACGGAGTATTACACAATGTTTCCCGTATCAAACGATCCCCATTGCCATCTCAACCACCAATGCTACGATAACCACCAGTGCCGAAATAATAAACCCGTGGATCATGGGGCGGATACCGGACTTCTTCATGCTGGAAAAGGAGGTATTAAGACCAATGGCTGCCAAAGCACAGACCATCAGGAATTTGCTCGCACGCTTGGTTCCGGACACGACTGCCCCAGAGATCGGGAAAATGCTTGCCACAACGGACATAGCCAAAAAGCCGAGAATGAACCATGGAAATATTTTTTTGATGCTGAAATTGGCTTTCAGCTCTCCTCCGTCCCGGCTGTTTGCAAGGGCCTCTTTTTTCTTCAGACGGAGCTGGATAAAAGCAAAGGTAATGACAGTGGGAATAATGGCAAGGGTTCTTGTAAGCTTCACCATTGTGGCAAAATCACCTGCTCCCTCGGAAAAAGCGTAGCCTGTGGCCACAACGGAGGAGGTATCATTGACCGCTGTACCTGCCCAGATACCGAAGGCCTGATCGGTCATACCGATGGCTCTACCCATAATGGGAAACAGCACGATCATCGCCATATCAAACAAAAAGGTTGCAGACATGGCGTAAGCGACATCGTTATCGTCTGCGTCGATCGTGGGGGCAATGGCAGCAATGGCAGAGCCGCCGCAGATGCCTGTTCCGGCAGAAATAAGGTTGGACAGTTTCCAATTAAGCCCCAGTGCTCTGCCGATAAAATATCCACCACCAAAGCAGGTCAACAGCGTGAAGATCATGACAGTAAGGGACATTTTTCCCACGTGGAGAATGGTCGTAATATTGAGAGAGAGTCCAAGGAGGATAATAGCAAATTTCAAGATCTTCTTGGATGTGAATTTCAGTCCCGCGGCAAAGACATTGGTATCTCTCAAAAAGTAGTTGAGGATCATACCTATAAACATCGCGATAACGGCAGAGCCGATCAGATGGATGGGCAGCAAACTTTCCAGCCAACAGGCAAAAAGAGCCACCGCCGCCGACAACACGATTCCGGGAAGAATTTTCAGCACTTTCATAAACATGCTCCTTCTTATGCGTTCCTCTTGATTATATTGTAAATTTTTGATAAAATCAAATTATCATTAATTATCAACCAATAACATAAACTAATCGGAGAATATTATGTTGGACTACAGAGTGCTGACCTTTCTGACCCTCTATGATGAGATGAATTACCGCAGAACCGCGGAAAAGCTGAACATGACACAGCCGGGTGTTACGCAGCACATTCATTATCTGGAACACTATTACGGCGTAAAGCTGTTCTCCTATGACGGGCGAACGCTGTCAAGAACGCAGAACGCCCAGCAGCTCAAGCGGTATTTTGACAGCATCAGAGCAGAGGAGATGGATATTCGGGGAAAATTCATTTCCCCCGACACTGTTCACATAACCGTTGGTGCCACCAAGACCATCGGAGAGTTTGTGATCGTACCGGAGATCCGCGCCTTCCTTCAGCAGGAGAACCGCACCCTCGATCTGATCGTAGATAACACCGAAGTTCTTTTGCGTATGCTTGAAAAGGCGGAGATCGACTTCGCTGTTGTTGAGGGCGTCTTTGACAAATCCAAATACAACTACACCCTTTATAAGAAAGAATCTTTTGTGGGTATATGTGCAAAGAGCCATCCCTTTGCCCACAAAACCGTGACCCTTGAAGACATATTCCGCGAAGACATCGTGGTTAGAGAGCCGCTTTCGGGAACGAGAACTTTGCTGCAAAACGCCATTGCAGACCGAGGCTTCTCCCTCGATCACTTTCATCGCTGCATCTCTGCGAGCAATTTCTCCGTGATCTGCGACCTCGTGGCCAACAACGGCGCTATTACCTTTGCCTATGAACCCATATCCCACTGCCGCGACGATCTGGCCACCTTTACCGTCGCCGATATGCAGATCAGCGGAGAATTTAATTTTGTGTACTGTAACGAGCGGGTGGCAAAAGAAAAAATAACACAGATATTCCCATCATTTTCCCTTTAAGCCTCTGCAGAAATAACCCACCAACACAACAAAACCGCCCACGAGAGGCGGTTTTGTTGTGTTGGGTAAAATTTCAAAGGAGATCAATCCTTGAAAAACGTAATGACATCCTGTGCCATACGGTCGGGGCAATCCACCATGGGGGAGTGACCGCAATTCTCGTAGGGCAGCAGCGTGCACAGATCGCCCAGCGCCTGATGATTCTCCATCACCATGTGGGGCGGAACAACCACATCCTTATGCCCATGGTCAGGGCAACGGGACAGGTGACCTTGTGGATAGAGCCGTCACCCTTACCGTAGGGGGTGAACACATCGGACATATTCAGCGTTGCCTCGCGGCTGTCCATCCACGCCGCGTTCTCCTCGAAGAAACGGGTGGAGTAAATGGTGGGGATGGTGGTGAGGTAGTAGGCAAGGCCGCTGCCGGAGGCAGCCATCGGCTGTCGAAGGGCCTTTTTCATTCACCATCCTCGTTGAAACATAGGGGTATCTATGCTATAATCGAACTATAACAA
>JAFVQV010000005.1 GCA_017504645.1 Clostridia bacterium
ACAAAATTTATTATAGCATAAATTTAGAAATTAAGGCAAGTTTTTTTCCAAAAATCGGGATTTTACCCCAAAGTTTTTCTATGTTTTCGTAGGATATTGGTATGTTTGAAAATTTTACTTGTAATTGGGCGCCGTTTGTGGCAAAATAGAACCAAAACCAAGAAAAAGGATGGTGGAAGCAATGGATGCCGGCCCTCGATTATGCACGGCTGCAAATAAACAGGCGTTCGGTTGCTGTTCACCGAAAATCGCGCGGAGACGATAGGTCATCCGAGTGTTTTCCGCGTGCGCTTCGGACCGCCTGTAGATGACAGGAGGTCTTTTTTTATGGAACTGGATATCATGGAGATCAAAGAGCAGCTGACAACGCTGCTGGAGGGGCGCCGATACAACGATGTGCGCCAAATGCTGTCGGACATGAATGTGGTGGACATTGCCGCACTATTGGAAGAAATGACAGATGAGCAGGTACCGGTGCTCTACCGATTGTTGCCCAAAGAGCCGGCGGCAGAGGTGTTTTCCTACATGGAAAGTGATACGCAAGAGAGCCTGCTGCGTTCCTTTACCGACCGGGAATTGGCGGCGGTGCTGGATCGTCTGTATCTGGACGATGTGGTCGTGATGCTGGAGGAAATGCCCGCTAATGTGGTGAAGCGCCTGCTTCGTTTGGTATCTCCGGAGGATCGGCGCAGCTTGAATCAAATCTTGCAATATCCGGAGGAAAGCGCCGGCAGTGTGCTGACCACGGAATTTGTGGACTTAAAAGCCACGATGACGGTGGCGGAGGCCTTTGATAATATTCGCCGAACGGGACCGGACAAGGAAACGATCTACACCCGTTATGTGACCGATGCCAACCGTCGGTTGGAGGGCGTTATCACCGTTAAGGAGCTGTTGTTGGCACGAGCGGATCAGCAGGTGGGCGAGCTGATGGAAACGCATGTGATCTCTGCTGTGACCACCGACGACCAGGAATCGGTGGCACGCCTGTTTGTAAAGTATGACTTTACGGCATTGCCGGTGGTGGACAAAGAAAATCGCTTGGTCGGTATCATCACGGTGGACGATGTGGTGGATATTTTGCAGCAGGAAACCACCGAGGATATGGAAATTTTAGCAGCTATTACGCCGACGGATAAAAGCTATCTCAAAACGGGCGTGTGGGCAACCTTTTGCAAGCGTATCCCGTGGTTGCTGCTGTTGATGGTGTCGGCCACCTTTACCGGCTGGATCATTACCTCGTTTGAAAAAGCCTTGGCGGCATCGGTGATGCTGACTGCGTTTATTCCCATGCTGATGGATACGGGCGGTAACAGCGGCAGTCAGGCTTCGGTCACCATTACCCGCAGTCTGGCGTTGGGGGATATCGCTTTTCGTGACACCTTGCGCGTAATCTGGAAAGAGATCCGGGTGGCGGTGCTGTGCGGTGTGGTGCTCGCCGTTGCCAATTTCTTGAAGATCTTATTGATTGACCGTCTTCTGATGGGAAGTCCGGTCACCTTGTTGGAAGCCGCGGTGGTGTGCATCACCCTGGTGATCACGGTGCTGTGTGCCAAGTTGGTGGGCTGTACCTTGCCGCTGCTGGCGCAAAAGATCGGGTTTGATCCCGCCGTTATGGCAGGCCCGTTTATTACCACCATTGTGGACGCGATCTCCCTGCTGGTATATTTCCGTGTAGCGACAGGAGTTTTGTCGCTGTAGCCCCTTGACGCATGTCGTAAAATACGGTATACTGTTCTTGTCTTCGGGGCGGGGTGAAATTCCCCACCGGCGGTTACAGCCCGCGAGCGCCTTTGGCGTTGATTTGGTGAAAGTCCAAAGCCGACGGTACAGTCCGGATGTGAGAAGATGCCATGGTTTGGTATAGTGATGCCCCGCAGAGTTTCTGCGGGGCATTTTGTTTTTAGGAGGATACGGCATGAAGAACAGAAGTGAAAAGCAAGTGGATATCCGTAAGCTGGCGGTCATGGCCATGCTGTGCGCCTTGGCGTACATGTCGGTGCTGGTGTTTTCACCCATCAAGATTCAATTTTTGAGTTTTGAGATCAAAGATTGCATTTTAGCCATCGGCGGATTTTTGTATGGGCCGTTGTCGGCACTGCTGTCGGTTATCTTGGTGGCATTTTTGGAATTAGTAACCATCAGTAAAACCGGCATCATCGGTTTGCTGATGAATGTGTTGTCCTCGGCATTTTTCCTTATTCCTGCTGCTCGTGTGTACCAAAAGCACCGCTCGCAAAAGGGCGCGGTGATCGGGCTTGCCGCCGGTGTGGTGCTGACTACAGCCACTATGCTGTTGTGGAACTGGTTGATCACACCGCTGTACATGAATGTTCCCCGCGAGCAGGTGGTGGGAATGCTGGCGCCGCTTATCCTGCCCTTTAACGCGCTGAAAGGGTCCATTAATGCGGTGTTGACCGTAGTGCTGTATAAATCAGTAGTGACCACTTTGCGCAAGGCGCGTTTGCTGCCTCAGCCCACACAGACAACACCGCCGCGGCAGGGACTTGCCGTCTGGATAACGTCCGCTGTGCTGTTGGTGACGCTGGTGCTGGTGTTGCTTGCGTGGAGTGGAATCATATAATCGGCGGCACAGGCGGTTCGGGAAGGATCACATCGTCGCTCGGCTCTTCTTCGGGTGGTACGACGATGGGCTTTTCCCGACGATCCGGATAAATTTTGGTGGGGCGCTTATCTTTGCGAGGCATACGGTTCTCTCCTTTTTTGAAAGATTATAGTATAGTATGACGGCACTTTCCGCAAAATATGCGGTTATGTCGTAAAAACCTATTGACAAGCGTCCCGCATAAATGCGATAATAAGCTATCAACCAAAAGGAAGTAGGTATAGCATGGGCAAGTACACGGCGCAGGACATTATCCGTATTGTCAAAGAAGAAAATGTGCGGTTTATCCGGTTGCAATTTACGGATATTTTCGGATCGTTTAAAAATATTGCGATCACGGCCAGCCAGCTGGAGAAAGCTCTGAATAACCAGTGTATGTTTGACGGGTCGTCCATTGAGGGCTTTGTCCGTATTGAGGAATCGGACATGAAGCTGTATCCCGATTACGACACCTTTCTCATTTTTCCGTGGTATAACGACTGCAAGGTGGCGCGCCTGATCTGTGATGTTCACATGCCGGACGGTACGCCGTTCAGCGGTGATCCTCGCGGTCTGCTCAAGCGGGTGCTGCAGGAGGCTCGCGACATGGGCTTCACCGATTTTAACGTGGGACCTGAATGCGAGTTTTTCTTATTTAACAACGATGATCAAGGGCATCCCACCACCGATTCCAACGACCGCGGCGCTTATTTTGAACTGGGCCCCACGGACTTGGGTGATGTGATCCGCCGTGATGTTTGTATGTCGCTGGAGGAAATGGGATACGAGATCGAGGCCTCCCACCACGAATGTGCCAACGGACAGCATGAGATCGATTTCAAATATACCGATGCGCTGACTGCGGCAGATAATATCGTCACCTTCAAATTGGCGGTCAAGACCATCGCGCATAAGCACGATATGTACGCCACCTTTATGCCCAAGCCGGTATACGGCAAGGCGGGCAGCGGCATGCATATCAACATGTCACTGTCGAAAGACGGGAAGAATGCTTTTTACGATCCCGATGATAAGTTGGGATTGAGCCAAACCGCCTATCACTTTATTGCCGGTATTTTGGAGCATGTGGCCGGTATGAGCGCGGTGACCAATCCCCTTGTCAACTCATATAAACGCTTGGTTTCCGGCTACGAAGCGCCGGTCTACATTGCCTGGTCTGCCAGCAACCGCAGTCCGCTGATCCGCGTGCCTGCCTCCCGCGGTGCCGGCACGCGCATTGAGCTGCGCAATCCCGATCCGTCGGCCAACCCTTATTTGGCGCTGGCACTGTGTCTGGCGGCCGGTCTGGACGGTATCCGTCGGGGATTGACGCCGCCTGAGTCCGTTGATGCTAACCTTTTTGAACTCAGTGAGGAAGAGCGTGAGCAGCATGGCATCCGCCACCTGCCCTCTAATTTACGCGAGGCGGTACGCGCCATGAAGCGGGATGAGCTGGTGCGCGAAACGCTGGGCGAGCATATTTTCTCCAAATATGTGGAGCACAAGACCCAGGAATGGGACGAGTATAAGATCCGTGTGACACCATGGGAGATCGACCGCTACTTGGCGCGGTATTGATAACGAGGGGGAACTTTGATGAACAACAAAACCATCATTACCATTGGGCGCCAGTTCGGCAGCGGCGGCCGTGAGATCGGACGCCGTTTGGCTGAAAAATTGGGTGTTCCGTTTTATGACAAGGACCTGTTGACTCACGCGGCGCAGGAAAGCGGCCTGTCCCATGAGG
>JAFVQV010000032.1 GCA_017504645.1 Clostridia bacterium
CCTTTGTCAGCGTTTGTGTGCCATGACCCAGCACGTGATGACATTTGATTACATTGGAGCCCACTGTAATGCGCCCACTGCAATCAAACGTCTGCGAAACGGGTACTCCTGCCTCTAGCGCCGCTGCCGACGACACGATCTTGAATACCGAGCCGCAGTTGTATGAGGCGGTGGCACGATTAAATAGCGGTGAACCCTCCGCTGTCAGGTACGCCTCCAAATTGGTCGGTTCAAAGTCAGGAAAGCTCGCCATTGCCACGATGGCGCCCGTCTCCGGTTCCAAAACCACCACCGCCCCTTTATCAAGTAAGGGGGCCGCCTGTTTTTCCACCATGTTTTGAATACGGGCATCCAGCGTCAGCGCCACACCGGCGTTGGCACGATACAGCGTATTTTCCACGGTGATCTCGCCGCCTTGCAGCGCTCGTCCGTTCCCGTCGGTTTGGTAGGTCACTGTTACCGCACCACCGATTTGGTTTAGACGGTCGTTCAGTGCTTTTTCAATGCCTGAAACACCCTCTGTGCCATCCGCTCCCAGATATCCGATCACATGAGCAGCAAGCTGCTCGTCGTCATATCGTACAGGCGTTGCGAACTGGCTGATACCGGTCACAGGCGCCATCGCACTTTCAAACACCTGCACCACCGGTTTCCCGCTTTGCAGGCGCTCGCTCAGAGATACCCATTCCTCCTCGGTCAGCGCCTCGGAGAGAACCGCCATGGCTTCCGGCGTGGAAATGATACCCGCGCGGTATTGGGTCGCCTTATTGGTTAATCGGTTCAGATGGCGGTCATAGATGGTGCCACGCGCTTGTGCTACCGTAACCGTCACCGATGATTGTCCTTGTGCGGTTTGCAAGGTTTCATCCTCGATCAGTTGTGAGATGCGCACGATCACACCGCTGAACGCAAACAACAGCGCGGCAAAAAACCATACCAAGCGTTTTTTCATAAAAAAACTCCTTTTGCAGCAAGCATACCGATAGTCACAGTATGCCCGTGCAAAAGGAATCTCATTCGAAATCATACCCGACGGCGCAGATAGCTACCGAGTGGCAACGGCCGTTCAAAGGGAATGCGCACCGTCATCGTAGGATGCGGTGTTGCCGTAATGGGTTCGCCGTCTTCATCCTGCAAGCCTATCGCGTGCAGAGTAAGGGGTTGTTCACCGGGAATCAGAGTCTCCAGCTCATCCCCCTCACAAAAGCGGTTGCGTTGGCTGACAATCAAGTATCCGTCCTCGTAGCCCGTTACCACAGCCGCCGCCTGATATTCTCGGATGTAGCCGCCGGTGACGGTGTTTTGAGAGGGGTCTCCGAAATAAAAGCCCGTACCGTAGGGACGGTGGCTGACCGTATATGGTTCCCGTGCTAACCACGCGGGAAGCGTCCATGCGGGATCACACCCCGAAGCAAAATAGCTATCTACCGCCTGGCGATAAGCGTTGGTGACACCCGCCACATAATAGGCCGCTTTGGCTCTCCCCTCCAGCTTAAAGGAGGATATCCCTGCACGGCACAGGGCGGGGATATGCTCGATCATGCACAGGTCATTAGCGTTGAAAAGGTAAGTTCCCTGCCCGTCCTCCTGCACCGTCATAGGACGATCGGGGCGGGTGGGTTCGATCAATTCATACTTCCAGCGGCAGGGCTGTGCACAATCGCCGTGATTGCCGTCTCGTCCCGTCAGGTAAGAGGAAAGCAAGCAGCGGCCGGAATATGACATGCACATGGCACCGTGCACAAAGGCCTCCAGTTCCAGTTCAGGCGGTGTTTTAGCACGGATCTGGGCGATCTCGTCTAAGAAAAGTTCCCGCGCCAGTACCACACGAGAAGCACCCATATCCCACAGCATACGGGCGGTTTCATAGTTGACCACGCCTAATTGCGTGGAGACGTGCAGGTCACAATGAGGCGCATATTTCTGCGCCAAACGCATGACACCCAGATCCGCCACGATGAGCGCATCCGCCACCATGTCCAACTGCTCCAAATACGCGGGCAACTCATCAATTTCATCGTTACGAGGCAGAATGTTGCAAGTAATATACAGCTTTTTCCCCTGTGCCCGACACAGCCGAGAAGCCTCCTGCAACTGCTGCTCGTCAAAATTAGCAGGAGCACTGCGCATGCCGAACCGTTTTCCGGCGGCGTATACCGCGTCCGCACCGAACAACAGCGCCGCCGCCAAGCGTTCGGGATCACCGGCAGGAGACAGTATCTCCGGCTTTTTCATCTCATCCATACATACCGATCCCGTACTTTTTGCAGATATTCACATGCTGATTGTAGGTCTTGGAAAAATAGGTCTTACCGGTATCGTAGTCCGTGGCGAAAAAGTAGCATTTTTTGATATCCTCGTCCTCAGAGGGCATCAGCACAGCCTTGATGGCATCCAGGCCCGGATTGTTGATAGCACCGGCAGGTAAACCTTCCCGCTCGTAGGTATCGTACGCCACATTTGATACGGTGATACTGCTGTCTCCGGCAATCATTTCGGTCACATAATCGCGGGTGGAGTCGCATTGCAGCTTGGGATATTCGGCGGTATTCTCCAACCGATTCCACAGCACCCGCGCCACCTTTTCCATATCGTCCTTAGAGGCCGCCTCACCCTGTACAATCGATGCCAAAATGATTAACTCGTCCATGGTGAGATTTTTGGTTTTCATGGCGCTGCGCAGCGCCGTATCCAAGCGATTGTTAAAGTTTTGCAGCATTTTGCGAACCACGGTCTCGCCCGAGCAGGCAACATAAAACTCGTAGGTATCGGGGAACAAATACCCCTCCATCTTGTAATAGCGAGCAGAATAATCGGCAGCATCCACATTAGCAAGCTCGCCGATAAAATCATAATCGCTGTAATCCCCTTCACGGAGCGCCAAGTAAAAATCCTCTACTGTACACACACCCTTTTTCTCCAGGCGTTCGGCGATCTGCTGAACGGTAAAGCCCTCGGGGATAGTCACCTTGGTGGTCTTGCGCGCCGTCATGGTCTGCAGCTTCTGCGCCAGGATCTTATACCCCATATCCGGCTGCAAACTGAAATCGCCCGGCTGCCATTTTCCGTCGATCTTTGCCAGCTTGGCATAGGCACGGAAAAACAATTCCTGCTCGATCAGGCCGTTTTCTTTCAGCAGCGCAGCGACCTCTTGGGTAGACGCACCGGCAGGGACCGTAATATCCACCGTCACATCGTCACGGGTAATACCGGTAAAATCCATGCCTCCCACAATGAGAACATAGGCCAGCGCGCCCGAAAGTCCCAGCACCACAATGGCATAAATAAGACCTTTCAGACAACCCATGCCCTTCTTTTTCTTCTTGGGTGTATGTATCGGTTCTTCTTCCTCCTCGGCCGGCTCCCGGGATTCATATACCACAGGCGGTATCGGTTCGGCCACGGGAGCAGGATCAGGGATTTCACCATACTCGCTGTCTAGATCGAGATTCAACTGAAACACCGGTTTTTTTGCCGGCTCAGGATCCGGCGCGGGAGTGCCGGTCACCTCACTGAGGATCTCGTCAATATCAAATTCTCGTTTATCGTCTGCCATGAGTCATACCTCCTCGATGATGAGTTATCGAGCCAAGGCGGGTAGTCCGCCGAATATATTTTTCCGTCACGATCAGCTCTACCGCGCGGTCAAAGCGCCCGTGCGGGAGACGGTGACGAATACAGTCACTGTAGCAAATGCCGATCATATTGCCGCCGAAGCGCGCCAAAAAACGGTCATAGTACCCTTTTCCGTAGCCAAGGCGATAACCGGCAAAATCGTAGCAAAAGGCGGGAATGACGCACAACCCCTGAGAAAGATCGTCAATACGATTTTCGGGGTTTGGCTGCGGCTCCAGCACACCAAAGGTACCCTTTTCCAGTTCTTCCAAAGAACGAATACGATAAAATTCCATGTCTCGCGTTTGAGGTATACAGCGAGGTACCGCCACCGTCTTGCCATCCTCCAGCGCCTGCGTAATAATGGTGCGAGTATCTACCTCAATGGGGGTGGACACATAGATCAACAACAGCTTATTATCGCGATACTGCCACAAGGAACGCACCGTATCGGCAATACAGCGATCACGCTGTTCTTTTTCCTGCGGGGCCAGGCTCGTACGCTTGGCACGGTATTCCTCCCGCAATCGCGTTTTTAACGCGCGAATATCTTCTATCGGCATTGCATTTTCTCTCCCAGATCCCGTGCGACATCTGAAGAAACCAGTGCCGACACAATACACAGCGCAAAATCCACGGTGACGCCGGCGCCCTTGGCGGTAATAATCGTTCCGTCCTGCACCACCGATTCATCACTTAGGATCGCATCCGTCAGTTCGGTTTCAAAGCCCGGATAGCAGGTAGCGCGCTTACCGCGCAGCAGTCCTTTATGGCCCAAAATGGACGGTGCGGCACAAATGGCGCATACATAGGCGCCTTGTTCCACAGCGGTATCTACACAGCCTTGCACCACCGCCGATGCCTCCAGATTGGGCGTGCCGGGAATACCGCCGGGCAACACCACTGCTTGTACCTCATTCGGAAAAGCAGACGCATCACCGCAATCGGCTTTCACCACGATGCCGTGAGTGCCGGTAACATATTCGCCGCCGACGCCAACCGTCGTGACGGCCAGCCCTGCACGACGGAGAATATCCACCGTCGCCAACGCTTCGATCTCTTCGAATCCGTTTGCCAGAAAAACCAAAACCATCTGTGTCACCTCAATCTAACGCCAAGCCCATAAACGGCTTATGGGCAGTTTCTATCTTGATATCCGTAAAAGGCAATATCATGCCAAACACTTCTCCGCTTGCTGCGGAAACGCGACATTCATAGCGTTCGCAGCCAAACCACGCCGCCAACGCTTCACAATGCCGCCGAATATCAGTCTCCTCGCACAGTAACTCCCGCACAAACAAGACCTCGCCACGCGGCTCACATAAAGCACAGCTCTGCTCGCCCAACGCCACAGCGTTACCGGCCGTATAGGCAACAAAGCGGGACTCCCATTCCACTGCCACCGTGGGCAGATGGGAATTTCGTACTCCTGTGTACTCATCGACGGAGATCTGACGAATAGCCAGTTCCTGGGGGCGTGCTTCTCCGCACACGGTATCGCTGTAGAAAAACGGGCGATACCCGAAGCGAGCATAATAGTCACACAAGGATGGCTCTGCCGGGCGCAGAAAAGAGGCAGCACACCCCTGCTTTCGAGCAATGGAAAGCGCCTGATTCAGCAATTCTCCGAAAACACCCTGGCCGCGATGTGCTTTTAAAGTGGACGCCGCATAAATATATTGCAGCGGTAATCGGGAAGCTTCCCACTTCAGCACCGCGGGCAGCATAAACACCATGGATATCGGCTTGCCGTCCGCTGTCGCCACCAAACATTCCCGCGACAACTCCACCCGCGCCAAAAACCCGTCAATATCCTCCTCGGTATCCGAGGGAAACGCTTCGTGCCATATGGCACGCAAAAACGGACAGTCTTCCGCTTTAGCAAAACGGTAGTCGATCATATTATCGGATCTCACAAATAAATTTTTTCAGTAGAACAGACGGGTGGTAAGAGAGTTTCGCTTTACGCAACCCCTCAATTCCCATATCGTCCTCTCGATTGAGATATTCATATGCCGTCAAGCGGGAGGCAAATTCCCGATTGATGACCGCATAGGCGCCTGGATAGGCAGACAACGC
>JAFVQV010000033.1 GCA_017504645.1 Clostridia bacterium
GTGGGCAGTGAGGCCAAGGACATGCTGGGACGCACGCCCCGCTCCATTGCGGCAGTACGCCCGCTGAAGGACGGGGTCATCGCGGACTTTGAGGTAGCGTCGGAGATGCTGAAATGTTTTATCCGCCGTCAACTGCATACCCGTCCGTTGTTGCGCCCGCGGGTGATCGTGTGTGTGCCCTCGGGCGTCACGGAGGTGGAACGCCGCGCCGTGGACGAGGCGGCGCGCAGTGCGGGTGCCCGTGAGGTAGCACTGGTGGAAGAACCCATGGCGGCCGCCATCGGCTCAGGCATGGCGGTGGAGGAGGCAGTGGGCCGCATGGTGGTGGACATCGGCGGCGGCACCGCGGAGGTGGCGGTGATCGCCTTGGGCGATATCGTCACCAAAACCTCGGTGCGCACGGCGGGGGACGAGTTTGACGACGCCATCATCCGCTATGTCAAGCGCACCTATAACCTGCTCATCGGCGAGCGCACCGCAGAGGATATCAAGATCCGCATGGGCTCCGCCTACCCCCGCAAGGAGGAGAGCGCCATGGTGGTCAAGGGACGCAATCTGGTGGACGGACTGCCCAAAACGGTGATGCTCACCTCCGAGGAGGTGCGGGACGCCCTGCGCGAGCCGGTGCGGGAGATACTCAGCGCCATTCGTGCCACACTGGAACAGACCCCGCCGGAGCTGTCGGCGGATATCATCGAGGACGGCATCATGCTCACGGGCGGCGGCGCGTTGCTGCAGGGCTTGGACACGCTGATACAGGAGGAAACGGGCATCCCTGTGTTCGTGGCAGAGGAGCCGCTGGACTGCGTGGCCAACGGTACGGGTCGTTGTCTGGAAAGCGGGCGGGTCAGCCACTTTCGCGCCGCCCGCGGCACGCGGTGAAGCGTGCCCGCGGGTGGCTGCCCGTTGTGGGCGCGGTAGCGGTGATCGGTGTCCTGTCGGCAATCAGTGGCTTTCGCCCCGTCACCGTGCTGCTGGAGCCCCTGCAAAGCGGCTGTACCGCCGCGGCAGATTGGCTGGACACCCACCTGTTTGCGGGTCGGTGGGAGCGGCAATGGGAGCAAGCCCGCGACGAGCTGTACGCCCTGCGCACGCAGGTAGCCGAGTTGGATGACCTGCAGGAGGAAAACGCCTTTTTGCGGGAATTTTTACAGTTAAAGGAGACCCGTCGCGACCTGCAGCTGACGGCAGCGCGGGTGATTGCCGCCGACCCCGCGGACCCCTACGACGGCTTTTGCCTCAACGTGGGAACGCTGGACGGCGTAAAAGCGGGAGATCCCGTACTGTCACAGGACGGCTTGGCGGGTGTGGTGGCACAGGCAGGCCCCAACTGGGCAACGGTACGCACCCTGCTTCACCCCTCCATGACGGTGGGTGTGCGGGTCAGCCCCACGGGGGAGGACGGCGTTACCGCCGCCGAGGGAGAACTGCGCATACGCACCCTGCCGCGGGGCTGTACCGCTGCCGCGGGTGACCTGGTGGTGACCTCGGGGCTGGGCGGCGTGTACCCCGCAGGCTTGCCGGTGGGCACCGCGGGCACCCCCGTGCCCGATCCGGACGGCATCTCCATGTACGCCCCGCTGACCCTGTTTTTTACCCCCGACGAGACCAAACGGGTGATGGTGATCACCGATTTTGCGGATAACATTGAGGAATGAGGACATGTCACGACTGGCATCGTCGCCGCTCAAACGGCTGTGGCGACAGTATTGCGCCGCGCTGGTGTACGGGACACTGCTGCTGTGCGCGGCGATCGGGCAACATAGGGGATACGGAGGCGCCTGCCTCGCCGCGGCGGTCAGCGCCGCCGCTATCAACGGCGCGCGCATCGGTACCGTAGTAGGCGCAGCGGCGGGATGGCTGTGGGACGCTTTCGCCGAACGCCAAACGGCGTACCACGCCCTGCTGCTCGCGGCGCTGTGTGCCGTTGTCGGCATGCTCTGCGATCGCGGGCGGCTGAGGGGACTGACAGGCACCCTGCTGGCCGCGGGCACGGCGGGTATGGTGTGTACCGCGATGCAGGGAGCGGTGCCGTCCTTGCTTTTCTGGGGAATAAACGTGGGCGGGGCGCTGGGGTGGACACTGCTGTTTTACCCCGTTTTAAGGAGGGCACGGCGATGGTTGGGCAAAAGCGAATAAGGGGCAGCCGCTTGGTGGCACTGCCTTTGTTACTCACCGCCATCTTCGGGGTGTACGGGGCGCGGCTGGTTCAAATACAGATCATCGACGGCAACCACTACGCTGCTTTGGCACAGCAATACCGCACCACCACCGTTACCGAGACCGCCTCTCGCGGCGAGCTGCTGGACCGTAACGGTCAACCGCTGGCGGTCAATCGGGCGGGCTTTGCCTTGGTGTTGGACAGCGTGTGGTTCCCCCGTGAGCGGCAAAACGAGATATTGGCGTCGCTCATTCGCCTGTTAAGCGACGCGGAAGAGGCGTGGAACGACACCTTCCCGCTGACGACAGACGACCCTCCCTCCTTTGTGCAGGGGCGAGAGGGCGGCATCGCCGCGCTCAAACAGCGATGGAAGCTGCCTGCCGCCGTCGATGCGGCGGCGGTGATGACGGCAGCCGTGGAACGGTACGGCTTACAGGGGTACGACGCCGCCCTGCAACGCCGACTGGCGGGGGTACGGTACACCATGGAAACGGCGGGCTTTAACGCCGCCACGCCCTACACCTTTGCGGCGGACGTGTCGCGGGTGACGGCGGCGGTGGTGGGGGAGAACCGGGACACCTACACCGGTGTCACTGCCCAAGCCACCCCCATACGGGAATATCGGTGCGGCACGGTGGGAGCGCACCTGATCGGGACGGTGGGTCCCATTTACGCGGAGGAATACGCCGCCCGTGCGGCACAGGGCTACCGCATGACCGACACGGTGGGGAAAAGCGGACTGGAGGCGGCACTGGAGGACACCCTGCGGGGCACGCAGGGCACCCGCGTGCTCACCTGGAACAACGACGGCAGTCTGCGTCAGTCACAGGTGACGCAACAGGCGACGGCGGGCGACAGCGTGGTGCTGACGCTGGACAGCGCCCTGCAGCTGTCTGCCCAAACCGCCATCGAAGAGCAGATGGCCGCCCTGCGCGCCCAGTCCGATGACGAGCCCTGCAACGGGCAGGACGTACGCAGCGGGTCGGCGGTACTGCTGGATGTGCACGACGGCGGGGTGTTGGTGTGTGCCTCCTGCCCGGGGTACGACCTGTCCACCTACCGCGAGCAGTACACGGCACTGGCAAGCGACGAGAGCAGTCCCCTGTTTAATCGGGCCCTGTTCGGCACCTTTCCCTGCGGCTCGGTCATCAAGCCGGCGGTGGCGGTGGCGGGACTGGAAAACGCCGTTTTCACCGCCAATCGGGCGCTGATCACCTGCGACGGGACCTATCACCATTATGAGGAGGTAGGCTTCGCGCCTAAGTGCATGGGGCGGCATGGAGCGGTCACCTTAACACAGGCACTTCGTCGCTCCTGCAACGTGTATTTTTACGAGGCGGGACGGCTGTTGGGCATCGACCGCATGAACCACACCCTGTCCGCCTTCGGACTGGGACAAAAAACGGGCATCGAGATCGCCGAGGCGACGGGCGTGCTGGCGTCCCCCGCCACCAAAAACGGCACGTGGGTAGCAGGGGATACCTGCCAGTGTGCCATCGGTCAGATGGACCAGCGGTTTACCCCGTTGCAGCTGGCGGCCTACGCCATGACCTTGGCAAACGGCGGCACGCGATACCGTACCCATCTGGTGGCGTATACCCGCCGCTACGACGGGACGGTTCAGCAGGTGTACGAGCCTCAGGTGCTGGCGCAGGTACCCATGAGCGCGAGCACCGCCGCGGCGGTGCGGCAGGGGATGTGCGCGGTGGTAAAGCGGGGCGGCACGGCACACGAGGCCTTTGAGGACGCGGCGTACACCCTGGCGGCCAAAACGGGCACGGCACAAAATAGCCCGACCCGCTCCGACCACGGGGTGTTCATCGCCTACGCTCCCGTCGAGGCCCCGCAGGTAGCCTTGGCGGTGGTAATGGAAAACGGCACGTCCGCGGCGGCGTCCGCCGTGGCGCGACAGATATTGGATGCTTGGTATGAACAGGAGAAATAAGTATGTGCACAGCGATCGTATACGGTGAAGGCGACGGCTATTTCGGGCGCAATTTGGATCTGGAATATTCCTATAACGAGTGCGTGGCGATCACCCCGCGGAGGTATCCGCTGATCTTTCGGCGACTGCCCGCTCTCAAGGAGCATCACGCCCTTGTGGGCATTGCCACGGTGGTAGACGGACACCCCTTGTACTACGATGCCATGAACGAAAAAGGACTGGCCATGGCGGCGCTCAATTTCCCCGAAAGCGGGTGGTACGCCCCTGATCGGGAGGGTGCGCCCGCGTCCTTTGAGGTACTGCCGTGGGTGCTGGGACAGTGCGCCACCGTCGACGAGGCAAAACAACTGTTGACGGGGGTGGTGATCACCGATGCGGCGTTCAGTGACCGGTATCCCCCCACGCCTCTGCACTGGATGCTCACCGACGGGGTGCGCTCCTTGGTGATCGAGCCGTTGCGGGAGGGGGTGCGCCTGCACGAAAACCCCGTGGGCGTGCTCACTAACGAGCCGCCCTTTGAGGCACAACTGCTGGGCCTGCGGGCGCACGCGTCACTGTCGGCACAGCCGCCTCACAATCGGCTGGCACCGCCCTTGGATCTGCACCCGTTCAGTAAGGGGATGGGCGCCATAGGCCTGCCGGGGGATCTGTCCTCCCCGTCACGGTTCGTGCGGGCGGCGTTCGTAAAATGGAACGCGGTGTCGGGTCCCACGGAGGAGGAACGGGTGGCACAATTCTTTCATTTGCTGGGCGCGGTGGCACAGCCGCGGGGCTGTAACCACACCGCCGAGGGATACGAGATCACCCGCTACGCCTCCTGCTGTAATCTGAAACAGGGACTTTACTACTACGCCACCTACGACGGCAATCGAGTGGTGGGGGTGGACCTGCACCGCGAGGCATTGGACGGCACACAGCCCATCACCTACCCGTTGTTGGAGCGGCTTCCCATTTTTTTACAAAACGGCAACAAAGTTTCGGTTGTGAAATCGTCGCCGCTGTGATACAATAAAATAAATGTGCGAAAGAGGGTGCTCGGTTGAACCCGAAACTGCGGGAAAAAACACTGGAATCGCTGTCGGCGGTGCTTCCCATCACGGGTATCATGCTGCTCATCAGCATCTTGCTGGTGCCTATGGAACTGGGCGCCATGGTGATGTTCCTGACGGGTGCGATCATGCTGATACTGGGCATGGGTCTGTTCCAACTGGGCGCCGAAATGCCATGACCCCCATCGGCGTGGCCATCCGTATCGGGCTCGCCATGCTGCGGGTGCTGCTGAATATCCCCATCCGGTGGATCCTCATCCCCGGTTATGTGATGGCGTTGGTGCTGTCTCGCATGGTCCCCAAGATTTTTGTGGGTATCGCGTTCGACTCGGGCGGTGTGGCCAGCGGTCCCATGACCTCTACCTTCCTGTTGCCGCTGAGCATCGGCAGCGAGGAAGCCACCGGCTACTGGGGCTTGGGTGTGCAGGAGGAAAAGGAGATCGTGCTCATTCTGGCCGATGCCGAGAGCAAGGCGGGCATCATGCGTGCCATCGGGGAGCACTGCGGCATGCACAGCGAGGCCAAGGGCCTCGTCACCTCCCTCCCCATCGATTCGGTGATGGGCTTATAATAAAAAGAAGAGCTGACTCAAGTTGAGTCAGCTCTTTATTCTTTCCAGTATCCAGCGGGCGGCGTGCTCGGCGGCGTGCCCGCTTTCGCAAAAGCCATGCCGCTCCTTAAACCCGCGGATCGCCGTTAAATGTGCCTTGGTGTCGAAGGTCAGGATGGCCTTTTCCAGTTCGTCGTTGTTTTCGCACAGCGTGAAAGGAAGCTCATCAAACTCAAAGTAATAGTCCCGTTCCACACGGTACTTGGCAATGTCGCTGGCATACAGTAAACTGGGCCGCTCCACCAGCAGGAAATCGAAGATCACCGACGAGTAATCGGTAACCAGCATATCCGCGATCATGTACAGCTCCTGCATGTCGGAGTAATACGAAGCGTTGATCACCACCTGCGGATCGTAGGAGATCTGATCGGACAGCTTAAACACGTTGGGATGCAGCCGCAGCAGGATCCTCCACGTTCCGCCGAACCGCGTCTCCAGGGCCTCCTTGCAGCGGCGATAATCGATATCGTAGGCGGACAGGTCGTGATCCTGACGGAAGGTAGGGGCGTATAGTAGCAATCGGCAGCCCTCTTCAATGTTCAACGCCTGTCGAATACGGCGCACATCCGCGTCGGTGTAGGTGAGCAGGCGATCGTTGCGGGGCAGCCCTTTTTGCAGGACTTCCCCGTCGGGATACCAGTAAAAGCGGCGATAATCGCTTGTCAGCGTGTCACAGCTGGACAGCATCACATCGCTCTGAGCGGCATCCCGCTTGGCCATGCGCACATAGTCCCTTCCCAGCCTTTCGGGCACCATGTTTTCCACCTTTTTCATGCCCAAACTGCCGTGCCAGGTCTGCATATAATACTGATTTTTCTTTTTCATGCAATACTCTTTTCGAGAATTGTCCACCCACACCCGTGCGGTGGACATTTCATAAATATACCGAAAAGAGCGGAATTTCACCGTCCGAAAGCAGGCGGGCAGGTCGGTGTTTTGCGGATCACTGACCACCCAAACAAAGTCGATACTTTCGCCGGTTTGCCGCAGTGCCTCGGCGATGTATTTGGGGTTGTCGCCGTACCCGCGGCCGTAATAGCTTTGAAAGACCACCTTGTTTTTCTTTACGGGGAATACCCGACAAAGGATCCAAAACGCTCGTCTTAGGAGCCTCATGATACGATTCACGATGCCTGTCCTTTCATTTTTGAACGATTTTTATACACCACCACCACACGGTAGAGCAAAATGCTCCATTCCGAAACGGAGGTCATCGCCGCCAGCGACACACCGGTCAGCGAGTCGGTGATCAGCAGCAGTGCAAGCCCTACGATGTGCAGTGCGCTGCCCACAAAGATGGAATAGTTGGCGTGCTTAGACAGCCCCATGGCACCCAGGGTGGGAAACCCGAAAATGTAGTTGGGCAGGGTGGCTGCTATCACCGGCAAAAAAGCCCGCAGAATGTTGGCGGTGCCGGCAAACTCACTACCGAATGCGAAGATGCAAAGGGGCTCGGCGAACACAGCGACCACTCCACAGCCCAGCAGGAGCAGCGGCATGAAGATCAGCAGCAGCTTTTTCACCAGCTTAAAATCCCGATGCCGCACCATGTAGGGGTACAGACTGTCGGAAATGGGAGAAAGTCCGTTTTTCGCCAGTGTGAGCACCTTGTCTGCCGAGGTGTAGCAGCCGGTCACGACACCGGCTTGGTCGATCATTCCCAGCACCACGGTGTTGGTAGCACTGTATACCGTGGAGGCGATGCGGGAGTAGAAGAACACGGAGGATCGCTTGAAATCCGCCCACAGTTCTCCCGGGGACACCTTGACAAACCGATATTTAAAGGTCCTAAACAAATGAAAATAAGAAGCCAGTACCGCGGCGGTGTTGCCGATGAGCAGTAATAGCGGGATGATCAGGTAATCGCCCTCGGAGCGCAGCAGCACAAAGGTCATGACGCAGGTAAACAGGCGGATGAGCACAGTGCGCACCGTCACGGCAGTCATCTGCTCCAAGCCGCGATAGATGTAGTCCGGCAAAAACGAGTTGATCACAAAGGCGGCCAGATACATAAAATACAGGAGCTTGTGTGCCGAAAATTTTCCTATTGTAAGGCAAAGCACCGTCATGACCGCAAAGCATAGGATGGCAAAGACCAGCTTGATGAGGGTAATGCTGGTCAGCTTTTTGCAGATGTACCGCGGGTCGGTAGGGTGCTTGGAGACATCCTCCGTGGCAGACAGCAAAAAGCCGAAATCCATAAATAGCTGAAAATACAGCATCACCGCTCCGGCGACGCCCAGCAGCCCGTATAGTTCGGGCCCCAGCACACGGGTCTGATAGGGAACGGTGATAAAGCTGAACACATAGGTGGAGAACTGCAGGATGTACAGCATGACGGTATTCTTAAAAAGGAGCCTGCTTTTGTTGCTAAGACGCGAAAACATGCTTCACCTTCTTTAACAGTTTGTTCAGGCAGGACAGCAGCCGCACCGTGCGGTACTTTCGTCCCCAAAACAGCCTCAGCATCTGCCGTTCCTTTGCGCTCATACCCGCAAGGTAGGGATTTTGCAGCGGCGTGGGGACGCGGGACAGCAGCGCCTCGCGCAGGGCGTCGGCGTAGGGCGGAAAGGATTTGTATGCCGCCTGCATCTCCCGCACCGGCAGAAAGAAGCCATGGAAGAGGTGCAAAAATTCCAGCTCTGTCCGATAGCGTTCGGTCAGAGCTCTGCTTTCGTAATATTCCCAAATCTCCGTTACCGCCCCCAGCCTTTCGGCAACCGTGCGGTTAAAATCGGGGGTGTGCATGATGGAATCGGAGCGCTGAAGATAATCGTACAGCGGTTGCTCCGCATAATAGTATGCCGAACGGAGATACGGCACCAGCTTGGGCATGGTGTGCAGATCCTCGTACCACAGCCTGTCCGGAAAAGAAACTTGCGCCCGCAGGAAGAGATCCCGTTTGCACAGGCGATTGCAAGCGCTGCTTACCAACACCAACGGCTGCAGCTGTTCACCCTCAAGGGGCGTGTTCTCCGCCACGGGCGCACAAGTGTATTTTACACCCAAAGAGCCGTCCTCGTAGGCACCAACCAGATCGAACAGCACCATATCGCAGTCGTACTGCTCGGCTTTGGCATGGCAGATCTCCAGCGTTTCGGGATGGAGATAGTCGTCGCTGTCCAAAAACAGCAGGTACTTGCCCTGAGCCGCGGCCATGCCGGTGTTGCGCGCCCCGCCCAGCCCCTTGTTGAGCTGATGGATCACCGAAATGCAGGGATAGGCCTGGGCATACTCGTCGCAAAGCCGCCCGCTGGTATCGGTAGAGCCGTCGTCCACCAGCAGGACCTCATAATCGGCAAAGGTCTGCGCCAGCACGCTGTCCACACATTTTTTTAAGTAATTTTCCACATTATAAACGGGAATTATGACCGAAATGGATATCATACCGTTCCTCCCGCGATCAGCGAAGATTGTTTAACTTGTTCAGCCAAAACAGCGCTCGGTATAGCTTTCGTTGAGACAGCGCATAAATCATTTTCCGTCTCCGCGGAAGATGTGTTTTCAGCATCGCGTTTTTGCGGAAATTAGGGAACCGCGAAAGGGTATAATCATAAAACTGCCGCAGCAGCGGATGGGTGGGATCGATGGACGCCACGCGGTTAGTCGCCAAAACCAGCACATGCAAGACCGTCAAATACTCCAACGTTTCAAAATAGGCGTCAAAAGCACCGTTCTGTTTGTAGTAATTCAGCACGTCTTCCACCGCATCCAGCATTTCCGCGACTCGATCCGCATGGGAGAGATGCATGATGGAATCCCCGCGTTGCAGGTAGTTGTAAAAAACCCGATCGGTCAGAACGATGGTTTGGGATTGCAGCACGATCTTCGGAATGGTAGCCAAATCCTCGTACCAAGCCCGCGATGGAAAACGGATATCATGCCCCTTGAAAAGAGACGCTCTGTAAAACTTGTTCCAGGCATAGGAATTGTTTGCAAAATGGATCAAATACTCCTGCGATGTCAGTTGACGAACGCCGCCGTCCAGTGCGCGATAGGTGGACAGGATACGCCCATCCTCTGCCACATAATTCATACCGAAGCACACCATATCCGCGTCAGACCTCTGTGCCTGATCGTAAAGAAAGGCAAGGGCGCCCGCCGCCAGTGTATCATCACTGTCCAAGAACAAAAGAAAATCGCCCTCAGACGCGGCAATACCCGTATTGCGAGCGCCACCCAAGCCTCGGTTTTCTTGCGTAATGACTTTAAGATGGGGATACCTTTGGCCATACTCCGCCAAAATATCGCCGCAGGCATCGGGGGAGCCGTCGTTGACGGCCACCACCTCAAAGGAATCAAACTCCTGTTGCAGGGCGGAATCCAAACACGCCGGCAGATACTTTTCTACCTTGTACACCGGAATAATGATCGAAATTTTAACGCTCATTCTTCACACCTTTTTTCTTTTAAAAAAGTGAAGCAGATAACCGAGGAACAGCCAGAACAGCAACGAGGTAGGGGAGTTGACATAGATCACATCGCTCACGAAGAGAGAAGAAACCAAGATGCCGATGATGCACACCATCATGACGACCAGATACTCGTAGTGTTCAGTCTGCTCTTTAAAAAGGTTTTTGAAGATATATACCACGGCAAACAGGGCAAAAGCAACAAAAACGAGAAAGCCCACCGCTCCTTGCGCAGGAAGGATGTTAAACACGAGGTTGTGCATGTTGTTAAATTTGCCGCGGTCGTTATTCACCAGATAGGTATCGGGCAGTTCTGCCAGCGCATATGGCTGTAGGTTGTAGAAGGATACGCCGAAGATTGGTTTCGTGGCGAAGATCTCCACGCCGCTCCTCCACAGATCGA
The DNA here is from genome assembly GCA_017504645.1 of Clostridia bacterium. Lineage (GTDB taxonomy): Bacteria > Bacillota > Clostridia > Oscillospirales > Acutalibacteraceae > RGIG3009. The sequence goes on from JAFVQV010000033.1 coordinate 10,581, forward strand.
ATCGGCGGTTGCTGATATCGTTTTCAATATCCTGCTGGCGATCCTCGTCGTAACTGGGTGGTGAATCGGGCTGATCGTCGCCGGTCTGATCCTGATATTGTATTTCGATGAGTTTGTTGTTCACCTGCTTGGTGGCGCTCACCAGGCAAACGCCGATCACGGCGATGGCAAGGGAGACCGCCACGGATAAGGTCACCTTCAAAAAAGGCTTAAACTCAAACTTTCGGAAACAAACCAAGAACGAGTAGAACAGCGCACAGGCAAACAGTGTCACGATGCCGGTGCGGGATCCGGACAGTGTAAGATATAAAAATTGGATCACCGCGTTGAGGATCAAGAAAATGCGAATAAGCAGGGCTTTGCGGGTGCGGATATAATACACCGACAGGACGATGGCGATGACCGCGAACGCACTGCCGTAGTTGGGGTCGCGGTACACGCCCCATAATCTGCCCCACACGAAGCCTGCCAGTTGGGTGTGGGTATCAAGATATAGCTCCTGAGAGTAATTCGCAAGATACTGCACAAAGCTGGCGGCGGACATGACAAAAAAGACTGCCAGATAAAAGATCGTCAGCACCGAGAATTCCCGTTGGTAGTCTTGCTCGTCCCGGTCAAGGTCACAGGCAAAGATGGTAAAAAAGTGTAGTCCCATCCAGACGAGTCCTTTAAAATTGTCTGCATAGCCGTACTCAATATTCAGCAAGAAAGACAAAATAAAGCTGATGAAGAAGGCAATGGCAAAGCCGAGTCCCGGTGTTTTCAAATAGCCCTTGAGCTTAAATAAGCGCAACAGTCCCGTCAGCGAGCCGAACAGCAGTACCGCGTTGACCGCCACGGTCATGATCGGTTGCATGAAGGTCAGGTTGCAGTAGGTAAAGATGGCAAAGATGAAATATACGATCTTGTAGGGCAATTCCAGAATATACGGGTTTTTGTTCAGCAGCTTCATTTGCACTTCTTGACCTTTCCTTATTTTCGCGCCTGCTTCGCCCAAATGAAAAGGCGCTGTAGCTTTGTTTGCACCAAATAGATCAGCCGACCCAAGAACAGGCCGCCCAACACGGACCGTTTTTTCAACACGGCGGCCATCAGCTTCAGTAACGCGCCCTCGGGACGAACGGCGTCGATCAGCTCGTTGAACATAGGATCACCGAACACCCCCTGCAAAAACGCCTTGCGATCGGCATGGGTCATGGCGGCTCGTTTGTCGCAGTTGCGGCTCAGCGCGGAGAAAATGTAGCGGGTATAGATGGCCGCCAGCGTACCCTTTACACCGTCATCGGCAGTTCCCCAACGGGTTTGCTGCTCGTACAGCAGGTGAATGCGTTCGCGGTGCACGGCGTAATAGGCAGGCACAAATTTGGAAGTCAGGCTGGTGGTGCCCCGCTTGGCATAGTGATACGGAGTCATGGGCAGCACGTTCATAGACGCCACATCGTCAAAAAAGGCGACATTGAACTTGATATCCTCAATGAGGACTACGTTTTCGTAGGTCAGCTGATGGCGACGGATGTGCTCCACGGAATAGAATTTGTTCCACGCATATCCGTAAAAGGTGCCGATCTCCAGCTCCAAAACGCGGCGGCGCACCTCGGCGGGGGTGGAGCAGTATGCCTCGTTCGGGCACATGGGCACCGTTTTCACACACTGTCCGTTCTTATCGTAGTATTCCTCCGCACAGCCGAAAACCACGACCTGTGCTTTGTTTTTGCACAGGGACTGATACACTTTTTCGAACAGATCGGGATCCACATAATCGTCGGAGTCCATGAACCACACATAGTCCCCGCGCACCTGGGAAAAGCCGGTGTTGCGGGCGGCACTCAGGCCTTGATTGACTTCGTGGGTGAGGGTGCGAATGTTGTCATAGCGGGCGGAAAACTCCTCACAGATAGCCGCCGAGTTGTCCGGCGAGCAGTCGTTGACCAACAGGATCTCAAAATCCTGAAAGGTCTGGTTCAGCACACTTTCGATGGCCTTTCGGAGGTAGGCTTCCACACCGTAGATGGGCATGACGACACTGAAAAACGGTTTTTGCTCCATAAAACTGCCTCCTTCCGCCACGATCACGAGCCTACACATAGGTGTACATATACGATTACCAGTATAGCAGAAAGTATTGATAAAGTCAATTTTTAATAACGAGCCGAAAAGAGGGCGGCCTCGGTGTCGCACACAAGGGGAGCGTTTCCTTGACAAAGTGCGCCCAAAGGGCTATAATACGGTATATTTAGGAGGGATCGGCTTGGCGAGGTTCACATTAAAAGCGCTAAAAATAATGTTCGGTATTGTCATGGCGGGCATTATTTTCTTGCTGCTGTTTTTCGAACACGCGAAATACTGTAACAAGAGCGAGCCGTTGCTCTCCAACAAGGCGATCTTCGGAATACTGGCAGCTGTGTGTCTGGTAATGGCTGCACTGTATTATCTTTATAAAGCCGGACGCCGCAGAATACCGGCTCTCAAGCCCATAAACCTCGATCGATTGACGGCATGGTTGACGATTACCTTGTTTTTCATACAGGTTTATGTGGCTTGGAACATTTTCTTTCTAACCGGTTGGGATCCGTTAGCCCTTAGAGATTTTGCGGTTTGCTTGGCAAAAGGCAGTATTGATAATGTTGGGTTCTATCAACAATATTTCTCGGTGTATCCGAATAATCTTCTGCTGATTTTTTTGCAGGTTTTTATCTTGAAAGCAAACAACGCAGTGGGTATCTTTACCGGTGAATACACAACCATGTGTCTGGTGCTGGTCAACTGTTTTATCAATTCGCTGACCTGTTGGTTGGTCTACAAAACAGTGGGATTGTTTACCGAAAAAAAGGTTGCTTTCATCGGGTATAGTTTGGCGGTTTTATCGGTGGGGATCTCCCCGTGGACGGTGATTTTTTATTCCGATTCCGTAGGATTGTTTATCCCGATCTTGACCTTCTATTTATACGCAAGGCCTGTGTCGAAGCCGATGTGGCGGTATCTGTGCCGCTTTGCCGCCGTGTTGACGGGGATCGTGGGGTATTTTATCAAGCCCCAATGTGTGATCATGCTGATTGCCGTCGTGGTCATGGAGCTGGCACATATGTGTCAGGACTTTAGCCCGAAAAAGCTGGTAAAGCCCGCGTTGATGCTTCTTTCCTGCGTTCTGTGTTTTTTGACCATCACACGGGCGGTGGACGGGGCATTTGCCAAGACCGGCCTTGTGCTGGACGAAGAAAAGGCGCTGGGAATGACACACTTTTTTATGATGGGGCAGAACGAGACCTTCAACGGAGGCTATTCTGCCGAGGATGTTGCGTTTTCCAAATCCTTTCAAACGGCGGATGAGCGGAAAAGCGCCAATGTTACCAAAGCGCTGGAACGCCTTGAAAACATGGGCGTGGAAGGCTATATCAAACATATTGGCAAAAAAATGCTGATGGTGTTTAACGACGGCACCTTTGCGTGGGGTAGGGAAGGCAATTTTTATCTTCGAGTGCCGGAAAATATAAATAATCGAATGGCTCCGTTTTTAAAATCAATTTTTTACAAGGACGGTTTCCGACATCCATATTTTATTCTGTTCGAGCAGATTGTATGGATAATCATTTTATTACTTTCGGGTCTTTCCTGCCTGCCAAAGGAGGACAAGTCCCATTCCGGACGGTTGGGAGTTTTGCGACTGGCCGTGGTGGGCCTTGTTCTTTTTGAGGTGCTGTTTGAAGCCCGCGCCCGCTACTTGTACACCTTCGTCCCGATCTTTTGTGTGCTGGCAACCTTGGGACTCAAAAACGTTACGGATTTTGTCAAAGCCAAGACGGAGTGGCTGCTGTCAAAAAGGAGTGTATAAATGAAAGCGACATTGTATGTGGTAATTCCCTGTTATAACGAGGAAGCGGTTTTGCCCATCACCGCCCCGCAATTTTTAGCGCAGATGGATGAGATGAGGCAGCAGGGCCTTATCTCGGATGACAGCAGGATCCTGTTTGTCAACGACGGCAGTCGGGACCGCACATGGGAGATCATCAAGGAGCTGGCGAAGGAAAATCCCACCTACACGGGCATTTCCCAAAGTCGGAACCGCGGTCACCAGAACGCGGTGCTGGCCGGTCTGATGGAGGCGCGGGAAAAGTGTGATATCACCATTTCCATCGACTGTGACGGACAGGACGATATCGGCGCCATGACGCAGATGGTGCAGGAATATCTGAACGGCAGCGAGGTTGTTTACGGTGTCCGCGACAACCGAAAAACGGACACCTTTTTCAAGCGCTTTACCGCCGAGTCCTTTTATAAATTCCTCAATTTTATGGGAGCAGAAGTGGTGTTTAACCACGCGGATTACCGCCTTATCTCCGCCAAGGTACTGAAGGAA
>JAFVQV010000034.1 GCA_017504645.1 Clostridia bacterium
CAGATGGGTACACGTGTACTTCTAACGGCATCTCGACTCTGAACGAGACCACCGGCGAGTACGAGTATACCCCCGGTGAGGGCTGGATCACCTCGTATGCGTTAGGGATTTACTTTGATCTGTTCGAAACGGAAGAGTTGAAGCGCAAAGCAGCAAAAAACCTGGCGACGCTTATGAAAAAAGCAAACTATAAACAGATCGTAGGGTTCTTGGGTGCGAATACTCTGTATCCGGCACTCAGTTGGAACGGTCAGTTCGACACCGCCATGAGGATCATGGAAAACGAGGAAATGCCCTCACTGTTGTATATGATCAACAGCGGTGCCACTACCATTTGGGAAACCTATCAGAACAACAACTATTCCCGTAACCACTACGTGTTCGGTGCCCCCTGCCGTTGGTTGTTTACGGATGTGTTGGGTATCTCCCACCAGTATGACAGCAACAATGCGGGATATACCCATTTCGTGTTGCAGCCCCATTACGCCTCATACGAGAGTGCCACGATTACTTGGGTAAAAGGTTCCTACACCGCCCGTACGGGTGTTATCAAAAGCGAATGGAAACTCTCTTCCGATCGTAAGACCTTTACCTACAAATGCACCGTTCCTGCCAACACCTCGGTAACGCTGTCACTTCCTGTGGAAACAGCAAATGCCAAGATTACTGAAGGCGGCAAGGATGCCTCTAAGGCAGAAGGTGTCAAGTTTATCGAGGTCAAGGATGGCAGAGCCTATTATGAGATCACCTCGGGTACATATGAGTTTGTAGTAGAAAACAAGTAAGAAAAAAGGCTATGACACCTGTCATAGCCTTTTTTACATTCAGATCCATTTCATAATGTTTTTCAGCCACTGCATCATCAGCTGCGTCCACTGTGCTACATGGGGATCGTCGGGCGAAATGCCAAGCCCATGAGCGCCAAAGGGGAACAGATGCAGCTCGGTGGGCACCTTGGCGGCCCATAGTGCCTGTGCGTATTGCAAGGCGTTGGGTGCGGGAACAGCACCATCACGGGTGGTATGCCATATGAAAGCAGCGGGGGTGGTTTCCGTTACCAAGCGAGCGGGATCTACCGCACGCTGCGCGCCGATGGAGGCATCCTCTCCCAACAGATTGCGATAACTCCCTACATGGGCTAAGCCGGTATCCGGCGAGCAGATCACGGGATAGCACAAAATCTGTGCGTTGGGGAGAAAGGGGAGATCGTCGATCTCGTCAGTGCGCTCTCCCTCTATGGGAGCAGTATAGGTGGAAACCAGCGCCGCCAGATGTCCGCCGGCAGAAGAGCCCATCACGGCAATCTTCTGTGGGTCGATGCCGTATTCAGCGGCGTGAGCCCGCACCCACCGTACGGCGCGTCGTGCATCTACCAAGGGGGCGGGAAAGTGGTGCGGGGCAACGCGGTAATCTACCACAAAGGCATGCATGCCCACGGCGTTGAACAATCCGGCGTATACGGTGCCCTCTTTATCCGCACAGCGTCCGCCGTAGCCGCCGCCGGGGAAAATGAGGACTGCCGCGTCTACCGAGGGAGCGGTAGGTGCCAAATAATGCAGAGCGGGGATCTCCTTACAAGGGTAAGGAATGGTATTCCATAATTCCATAATAAGCTCCTTAGCCGTATTAAGAACGACGTTTTTTCATAAACAGGGTCCATCCCACCAGGATCGCGACCGTGATCACACCCGCAATCAGCCATTCTGTCAGCATGGGGTCCTCAATGGCGGGGGCAGGCTCGGCCTTTTCGTCCTCCTGCGCCAAAGGGAGGAATTCCCAGTCCAGAATGGCAGAATTGGTAAAGGTCGTACCGCTGTAGGTGTAATCACAGTTCAGGTACAGTGTAAAGGTCAGGGATGCTCCCGCCTCCAGTACGATCTCTTGATACAGGTTGTTCTCGCCGTTGATGCGACTGTACGCATCGTCGTACACCACAACCGAGCCTAAATATACCGTTAAATGCAGGTGGTTGAGATATTCCAGTGCCGCTTTATCCTGATAAGGCAGCTTTACTGCTTGCAACTGTATGCGCTGCTGTACATCGGTAGAATTGGTAAGAGTCAGCTTGCCGGGCACGGTCACGGTTTCGCCCGCCTTTAGAGTGGGCTGCTCCCAAAAGGTTACCGGCTGAGTGGCGGTCACCGTCAGTTCGCCGCCCACATCGGTTATTTCCAAGATCTGGTCGGTGGCGATTGCTGCCCTGCGGGGGAGAGAGAGGAGCAGTAATCCTGCGAACAACACAAGTAATGTCCGTTTCATGTGTCATCCTCCTCCTTCGCCGGCCGCCGCGTGTTCTGAATGCTGAATATGACCGACAGCACGATCACCGCAAGCACGATCATGCCCAGCATAACGATCATGCCGAAAGGCAGACCCCACACACGCTCGGGAAGCATCGTCTTGCCCGCCGCCGCGGTGGAGGTGGTCGTCAGCCGGGAGGGACGGGTAGCCAGTGCCTGGGTCGTCGTGGTGGCGGTGGCGCCCGACAGGGGATCCTGATCTTGCGAAAGCAGTAAGATCCGTTCGTCGGTCAGCACATCGGTATACAGAACGGCGTCCTGCAAAGCGGCGTTGAGATAAGGCTTTTTATCAAATCCCG
>JAFVQV010000035.1 GCA_017504645.1 Clostridia bacterium
AGGAGGGGCGTGAACATCATGGCGTAGTCCCAGTTATAAATACGGCAGCTGCCGCAGCATTTATTCTTCATAAACCACGTTTGGAAGGGGCAGAAGAACAAAATGCAGATCATGTCGCACACGCCGTAGGCCAGCGCCACCAACAGCAGCACCCATTTATCAATGATATGGGTAAAGTAGAGTGCGCCAATTGCACCGTTCAGTGCGATCCAAGCAAAGAAGATGGCCCAAATGGGCTTCTCCGAGGGCTTGTCCAGTGCCTTACCTGTGGGCTTATAGTTGCGGGTGAACTGCTTTTGGCAGCCCATGCTCTCATAAGAGGAGGGGAAGAGACGCAGCACCATCTCCACAGCGTAAACCAGCCAAATCAAGCCGAAGACCCAGCGGAAGGTGTGCAGCACATTACGGGAAAACTCCTCGCCGCCTAAAAGTGCGATGAGATACAGCACCAGCGCACTTAGCAGCAGCAAAGAGCGATATACCAATTTGAAATAATGCAGCGCAGAAATGCGCGAGAGGCGGAGTTTCATATCGTTCTCCTTCGTTAGTTATCTACCGAATTAAAGTATACAAGATACTCGTCACAAATGCAACAAAAAAGAACGGCATTCCTGTGTGGGGAATGCCGTTCCTAGCTATGTGATCGAAAATTAGAAATAGCGATAGCGCTTCCGTTTGCACACGAGGAAGATCACGGTGACAACGACAGCCATGCATTCTGCCACGATGGTGGAGAGCCAAATGCCGTCCAGTTCCCAAATTAGGGGCAGGAGCAACACCGCGGAGGTTTGAAAAATGAGCGTGCGGAGGAAGGAAATAACGGCGGAGGTGAGGCCATCGTTGAGTGCTGTAAAAAAAGCAGAACCGAAGATGGCAAAGCCTGCAAAGAAGAAGGAGAAAGCGTGGAGCTGAAAAGCGTGTACCGTCATGTCCAGCAGCACGGCATCATAGGATACGAAGATCTTAGCAACGGGGGAGGCAAAAAACTCCGAGATAATAAACATTGCCACCGCCGTAACCGCCACAATAATGGCGCTTTTCTTCAGCAGTCCTTGCAGCTCCGACTCGTTCTTTGCGCCGAAATGATAGCTGATGACAGGGGAGACGCCTACGGAATAGCCGATAAAAATGGAGAGGAACATGAAATTGACGTACATGATGGTGCCGTAAGCAGCAACACCGTTTTCCCCTGCATAGCGAAGAAGCTGGGCATTATAGAGCATACCCACCAAAGACATGGAGATGTTGCTCATCAACTCAGAAGAACCGTTGGTGCAGGTTTTCAGCAGGGCTTTGCCGTTCCATGTTGCCTTGCATAGCCGCAGACGGCTGGAGTTTTTGCAGGCGAAATAGATGAGAGGGATAAGACCACCCACAATCTGACTGGAAGCCGTTGCCCACGCTGCACCGACGATGCCCCCGTTGAATACCGCCACAAACAGAGCGTCCCCCACAATGTTGGTGAGACCTGCGATCACAGTGACAACGAGGCCGAATTTCGGCTTCTCCGCTGCCACCAGCAAGCTGGAGAATGCGTATTGCAGCATGAGAAAGGGCAGGGCAATGAGGTTGATGCGGCTGTAGACCACACAGTGTTCCAGCATTTCACCCTCTGCGCCAAGTGCCGCTGCAATCGACTCAATAAAGAGTAAGCTGATGATGGCGATCATCACACCGCTGATGATGGTGGCGTAGACAAGCAGAGAAAAGACATGGTTTGCCTGCTCGTATTTTCCCTCGCCCATCATTTTGGCGATCAAGGCGCTGCCGCCTGTGCCGAACATAAAGCCGAAGGCGCCGACGACCATCAGGAAGGGCATAATGAAGTTTACAGCGGCAAAAGGCGTTTTTCCCACGAAGTTGGAGATGAAAAAGCCATCTACCACACCGTAGATAGAGGTAAAGACCATCATTAAGATCGACGGCATCGTAAAGCGAAACAGCCGCCTGTAGCTAAAATGATCAGAAAGTTGAATGGGATGCTTCATATTGACTCCAAAAACAAGGTAATAAAATACATTGAAAAGGACTCCGATCTCATACGATCAGAGTCCTTTTGTGGTCCGAGTGAGGCGACTTGAACGCCCGGCCTCTTGGTCCCGAACCAAGCGCGCTACCAACTGCGCTACACCCGGATGCTGTTGTCAGCCCTACTATTATATGTAGTTTTATCCTCTATGTCAAGAGAAAAAGCCTTCGTTCTGCGGCATCAAAAGGGGACATATAGTAGTGGAAAAGGAGGTGTTTGCCATGACGAGAGGAAAGCGTGTGGCCCCTGTTTCTACCCGTCCCGATCCCCGTGCAGCAGCCGCCCGCGCCGCCGCAATGGCCCGCGCCCGTAGCGTGCGGGGAACTGTTCGCGGCAGCAGGGAAGAAGCACAGCCGCAGCCCAAGCCACGCCGCAGGAAAAGTAAGTTCTTGGTGCAGTTGGTGGTCAGTGCCACGGTATTGCTGTGCGTTGTAGCAGCAAAAATCACCATGCCCGATATTACAGCGAAGTATAGTGGGGAAGTGCTGCGGCTGATGGGTGAGGAGACAGACTTTGTGGCCGCTTTCTCCGCAGCGGGCCGCGCCATCGGCGGAGAAGAGGCGGGGGAGGCCATTGAAGAGCTGTGCGTTGCGGTGTTTGGCAGCGATGCCGTAGAGATCAGCACTACCGTGGATCGCACCGATGCCGTCTACAGTGCCGATACGACCCCTGAGCGGGTAGAGATGCAGCAGCAGATACTGGGCTTTGACTATGTCTGTCCCGTAGAGGGAGAACTCAGCTCCTCTTTTGGCGACCGTGACCACCCCATGGTGGGACAGGAGCGGTTTCACTACGGTCTCGATCTCTCTGCTGAGGAAGGGGCTGTCATCCGCGCCTTTGCCGATGGCACGGTCCTCGCCGTAGCGGAGAGTACGGAGTTGGGAAAATATGTGGAGGTCGTCCATGCCAACGGCTAT
>JAFVQV010000036.1 GCA_017504645.1 Clostridia bacterium
GAATCGGTGTGTAAGCTGATCGCAACTGGCGCTTCTTTCGAAGATGTATATCTCACCTTCCAGGAGTATTTTGAGCATCCCGGTAAAGACGGAAAGCGTTGGGGCAAACCTCTGGCGGCGCTGTTGGGCGCCTTCAAAGCGCAAAAAGAACTGCAGATCGGCTCCATCGGCGGTAAGGACTCTATGAGCGGTTCCTTTGAGGATCTGGATGTACCGCCCACGCTGGTATCCTTTGCGGTTACCACCGGTAAGGTACAAGAGGTTGTTTCGCCTGAATTTAAAAAAGCAGGTAACCGTGTGATCTGTCTTTCGCCTAAATACGATGCCAATGGATTGCCGGAAACGCAATCCTTGCTGAACACCTTTGCAGTCGTTACCGAATTCATGCGTTCCGGTAAAGCAGTTTCCTGCTACACACCCGGTCAGGGCGGTATCGGTGAAGCGGTTATGAAAATGGCGTTTGGTAACGGTCTCGGTTTCCGTTACGACGACGGCATGTGCCCGAAATGTATCTTTGATTATGCATACGGCTCCTTCTTGCTGGAGATGACAGAAGAGGTTACGGTTGGCAAAACGGTGGGTACTGTAACGAATGACGGTCGCTTAACCTTGGGTAACGATAGCCTTTCTCTCGACGAAATATTGGGTGTGTACGAGGATAAGCTGGAAAGCGTTTACAGCTGCAATATTCCGGCTAAAGAGCAGCCCATGGAGACGTTCTCCTTTGTAAGCAAGGATGATTACAAAGCTCCTGCCATCAAGGTGGCTCGGCCAAAGGTGCTGATTCCGGCGTTCCCCGGTACCAACTGTGAATTCGATTCCGCAAAGGCTGTACGTGATGCAGGTGCCGATCCGCACATCATTGTGATCAACAACCTGTCTGCATCTGACATTCAGAAAAGTGTAGAGCATTTTGCGAACGAGTTGAAAACTGCACAAATGGTGTTTATCCCCGGCGGCTTCTCCGGTGGCGACGAACCTGACGGAAGTGGTAAATTCATTACAGCCTTCTTCCGAAACGGTGCAATTAAAGAGGGTGTCAGCGATCTGCTGGACAACCGTGACGGTTTGATTTGCGGTATCTGCAACGGCTTCCAAGCATTGATCAAGTTGGGCTTGGTGCCCTACGGTAAGATCATCGATACGGATGAAAATTGCCCGACGCTGACGTTTAACACCATTGCCCGTCACCAGTCCCGTATCGTGCGCACGCGCATCGCCTCGAATAAATCGCCGTGGCTGTCGTTGACGCAGGTAGGGGATGTGTATCATGTGCCGATCTCCCACGGTGAGGGTCGTTTCCTGGCAGATGAGGCGTTGGTTCGTCAACTGGCTGCCAACGGTCAGATCGCCACGCAGTACGTGGATATGGACGGCAACGCTACCTCGGACGTGCACTTCAATCCCAATGATTCCGTGTATGCCATTGAAGGTATCACATCGCCTGACGGCCGTGTGTTCGGTAAGATGGGACATAGCGAACGCATTGGCTCCGGTCTGTATAAGAATGTTCCCGGCAACTACGACATTCGTATGTTTGAAGCCGCGGTAAAATATTTTAAGTGAGGGAAAGTGCCATGAATTTTTTTGAAGAGTTGAAAAACTTTGATGCCGAAGTGGCAGGTGCTTGTGCCAAAGAGTTAGAACGTCAACAGCATAACATTGAATTGATCGCTTCCGAAAACATCGTTTCCAAAGCAGTGTTGTTGGCTGCCGGTGGTGTTCTCACCAACAAGTACGCGGAGGGATATCCCTCTAAGCGGTATTACGGTGGCTGTCAGTGCGTTGATGTGGTGGAGGAGATCGCCAGAGAACGGGCCAAAAAGTTGTTTGGCGCGGAGCACGCCAATGTTCAGCCCCATAGCGGTGCCAACGCGAACTTGGCGGTGTTTTTTGCACTGCTGAATCCCGGTGATACCGTCATGGGCATGAACCTGCAGCAGGGCGGACACCTGTCCCACGGCTCTCCCGTAAATATTTCGGGTAAATACTTCAACGTTGTTCCTTACGGTGTAAATGATGTTACCGAAATGATCGATTACGATGAAATGCGTAAGATCGCGTTGGAGTGCAAACCGAAGCTAATTGTCGTGGGCGCCAGCGCCTATTCCCGAATTATTGATTTCATGCGTTGCCGTGAAATCGCTGACGAAGTCGGTGCTTATCTGATGGTGGATATGGCGCACATTGCTGGTCTGGTAGCGGCCGGTGTGCATCCATCTCCGGTTCCGTACGCCGATGTGGTCACGACCACTACTCACAAAACATTGCGTGGTCCTCGCGGCGGTATGATTCTGTGCCGTGAAGCGTTGGCCAAGCAGATCGACAAAGCTATTTTCCCCGGCACGCAGGGCGGTCCGCTGATGCACATCATTGCTGCGAAAGCCGTGGCGTTCGGTGAAGCGATGACCGACGAGTTCAAAGCCTATCAACAGCAAGTGGTGAAAAATGCCCGCGTGCTGTGTGATCGTTTGGTGGAAAATGGTATCGATGTGGTGTCCGGCGGTACCGACAACCATCTGATACTGCTGAAATTGTTGAATTGCGGTGTCAGCGGCAAGGAGTTGGAGCATCGACTGGACGAGGTCCATATTACCGCCAACAAGAATACTATTCCCAATGATC
>JAFVQV010000037.1 GCA_017504645.1 Clostridia bacterium
AGCATACGGCGTATTTCAATTGCTTGTTCCATGTGATAGATCGCCGTGGAATAAAAATACGGAACGACAGCCCAAGAGAGGAGGAGCCATCTTAAATAGTGAAAGCGGATACTGAGCAATACTTCTTTTTTTTTCTTGCACAACTTGGCACCATCGACAAACAGCGTGCGGCAACGTCGCCGATAGGGAAGAAGAAACGAGGATACCTCGTAGCGGATGAGAAATATCAGGGCGAATATAAAACCACCGATTAGGATGATTAGGCTAATAAAAGTTAATCCCAGATACAGCAGATCGCTCTGTGAAGTTATACCACTTTCCACCGATATGCTGCGAAAAAAGAATGAAAAAGCAGCCGGTGCGGTCGTCAGCGTGAAAAGGAAAGTATAGCGTATCCACAGTCCGACACGCCATTTGATCGTTTTAAGATACCCGTGCACGTAATAGCGGAACATAAGATTTAGCCGAACTTGAGTGTTACGCATTGCGAGAGTATCGTACAGGAAAGCTCGACCTGCTTTCAGCGGCGACAAAAACAGCAGATCTGCGATCAGCACCAGCGGAAGGGTAAAAGCCGACAGCTGTTTTTTAAAATAAAGGCAGCAAACAATTCCTGCTATCTCGCTAACAGTTATCAACAGTTCGGCAAAAATAACGGTTTTCCAATGTCCTTGCAAATATGCCTTGTGTTCCGACATAACATCACCCGATGTTAGTATGAGCCATTTTCTGCCGCTTAACTCAAATGCTGCCTTTGTGATTATATAAGCGCAGAACGCTCTTGCGTATCCAATCAAACGGAATTACCAACGCTGCCATTATCAGCACCCATAGCCACTCATGTGTCAACAGACCGGCGGTTCGGAACAAGTGTCCTCCAAAATAAATGAGCAAGACCTGCACAACGGTAACAAGACTCATAATAGTGACAAAGGCCGGATTCTTTTCCAAGTGTGCCAGCAGATTTAAGCGATGAGTGCGGGCGTTAAAGCTGTTAAAAATGCCGCAGAAGATAAATAAGGCAAAGAAAGCGGTCATCCAATAGATCGGATCCACCGAGTAGCGAAACAGTGTTTTGATCGTTTTCCAAGATAAAAACAGCGTACATAAGGCAATGGTAAAACAACCGGTACAGAGGATTTGATTGAGCATATAACGGTTTAAAACGGGTTCGTTTCGCTTTTTTGGCGGTTCGCGCATGTATTCGGGGAGGGGAGGTTCTCCGGCAAATGCCAGCCCCGCCAGAGTGTCCATAATGATATTGATCCACAGCATCTGCATAACGGTAACGGGCATATCCACCCCTAAAAATGGGCCGATCACAGAAATGTCGACTGCGCAAAGATTCATGGTAAGCTGAAAAATAATGAACTTTCGGATGCTTTTAAAAATGGTTCGCCCATACAATATGGCTTTGGCGATGGCGGAAAAATGATCGTTTAATATAACAATATCCCCTGCTTGCTTGGCGACGTCGGTTCCGCTGCCCATGGCAAATCCCACATCGGCTTTTTTGAGGGCGGGAGCGTCATTAATGCCGTCACCGGTCATGCCGGTTACCATGCCGAGTTCTTGTGCCAAGCGTATTAAACGGCTTTTGTCAGAGGGCAACGCGCGCGCTACCACGCGAATATTCGTCAATCGTCCCCGCAACTGCTCGTCGGTCATACGGGCGATTTCCTCACTGGTTACCACTGCCGTATGCGGTTCGTTCGGCGATAGGATGCCGGCCGCCCGCGCGATCGCCATGGCGGTTTCACGGCTGTCACCTGTCATCATGACGGTCTGGATACCGGCCGCTCTCACCTCTTGCACAGACTTGCGCACATCACTTCGCAATTCATCACGCAATCCAACAATTCCCAGTAGAGTCAGTCCTTCCAACGGTTCGGTGATAGGACCGTCACAAACCGCAATTGCCAATAGGCGCATGGCGTTCTTTTCTAACTCCTTTCGCAGACTGTGCCAGCGCGTTGAAAGTTCTAGAGGACGCAAATTCCCGTCTGCGTCCAGATACCGATCGCAAGCGTTAAGTAGACGTTCCGGCGCTCCTTTTATCAGCGTAAGATGCCCTCGTGAGAAAGTTTTCGGTACAAAAAAATCACCGGAAATTTCTACTGAGGACCATTTGCGGTCGCTGTCAAAGGGGATTTTATTTAGTACCGTGCAGGAAGTGTTCAACGGATGCCGACCCATAATATACGCCATCAATGCTTTGTCGGTAGCATTTCCGCCCAAAACATCTCGACCCGATAACTGACAATCGGAATTGTAATAGCCGGATAGGCGAACCAGTTCCCATAGCGGTTTGCAGCGAATAATGTCGTGCTTCCCGTATTCATTCCCGTCGCCATCTACAAAAACCGAAACCTCCGGTTTTCCTTTTGTAAGCGTTCCGGTCTTGTCGGTAAAGAGAATGTTGAGGCTCCCGGAGGTTTCAATCCCCACCAGCTTTCGTACCAGAACCTGATCCTTGAGCATGCGCCGCATATTGGAGGAAAGTACTACGGTAATCATCATGGGCAATCCCTCAGGGACCGCTACTACGACCACCGTAATAGCCAGCATAGCGGCATGCAGTAAATTCCCGATTGTCGTTGTGGGATCCCGCAAGGCATCCAGAATGAAGGGGAGGGAATAGTGGTTCTTCATGATAAAAGAATGGAATAAATCAGAAAGTGCAACGCATCCTGCGGCTACAAATCCTAATTTGCTGAGCGAAGAAGCCAATCCTGCCAAGCGCACTTTCAGTGGACTTTCGCGGGTTTCATCCTGTATCTCGCCCGCCAGATTACCGTAAAATGTTTTGTCACCCGTTGCTTCTACCAGTAATACCCCCTCACCGGAGCAAACCACGCTGCCACGGAAAAGCTGTGAACGGGATGACAGATCTTTCCGTTCCTGTTCAGAAGAAGGCGTTTTTTCAGTTTCCGTACTTTCACCGTTTAAAGCCGATTGATCGACCGATACTTTCCCATAAAGCAGTGTTCCGTCTGCAGGGACACAATCGCCGGATTGCAAAAACACAATATCTCCGTTAACGAGCTCGCCGATGGGTAGGGAAACGATTACACCATCCCGCTTAACACGGCACATAACCTTTTCCGCTTCTTCCTGCAGTTTGGCAAAAGCCGTTTCACTTCCGTATTCCGAAAGTGTGGAAACCAAAGTCGCCAGCAGGACCGCTGCTGCTATTCCAATCGATTCAAACCATTCGTGGCTCTTGAAAAGAAACAG
>JAFVQV010000038.1 GCA_017504645.1 Clostridia bacterium
CACATAATCCGTGATGAGATTTGCCCCCGATCCCATGGTATGGGTGGTCACATCGATGGTGATGGACTTGCTTTTGTAAGAGGTGTCGCTCTTAACCGGATCAAACGTAAAATGCTTATCAAAGGTCTGCTCCATTTGCGACAGGCTGCCGGACGGCGTGTCGGTCACCTCGTTGTCGGGCACGTTGGGCGTGACGGGAGCATAGGTTTGAGGAAGCACGTGATGGAATAACGCAAAGAGACACAGCAGCACACCGGCCACGGCGACATCCGCCACCAAGGGAATCCACTTCGGGCGACGGCGCAATTTAACTCTGCGGCGGTGCGGCGGCGTGGGCTCCTCCTCATAATGGACCAAAAACATTTCTTCAGTGGGAGTGGTATTCAAAAGGGAACATCCTCTCTGTACGCGAACTACCTTACATTATACACCCATTGTGTAACAAAATCTACAGTTATTTTACCATACACGACAAAAAATGAAAAGCGAAAAAACTTGACAGAATGTCCATATATAGTATAAAGTAAGAGGGTATGGGTGTGTTTTAAACACAATATTTAGCGATATATTGCATGTAAGGATGAAGTGAAGATGGCGGCAAAAAGCCAAACTACGGAAATGAAAGCATTACCTCTCTGAAAGGAGCCGATCGGGTACGGAAACGTCCCGCGGTCATTTTCGGGTCGGACGGGTTGGAGGGTTGCGAGCACGCAGTGTTCGAGATCTTGTCCAACTCCATCGACGAAGCCCGTGAGGGTCACGGTAATAAAATTATCACCACCCGTTATGAGGACGGATCGTTTGAGGTTCAGGACTTCGGCCGCGGCATGCCGGTGGACTTTAACCAAAAAGAAAACCGCTATAACTGGGAGCTGATCTTCTGCGAGCTGTACGCCGGCGGTAAATACAACACCAACGAGGGCGAAAGCTATGAGTTTTCGCTGGGACTGAACGGCCTGGGCGCCTGTGCCACCCAGTATTCCTCGGAATACATGGACGTGGAGGTGCATCGGGACGGCTTCTGCTATACCCTGCATTTCGAACACGGCGAGAACGTGGGCGGCCTTACCAAAGAGCCCTATGCCAAACGGGATACGGGTACGCGCATCCGCTGGAAGCCCGATCTGCAGGTGTTTACGGACATTGCCGTGCCGCTGGAGTATTTCCGCGACGCCATCCGCCGTCAAGCCATCGTCAATCCCAACCTGTTGTTTGTACTGCGGGATCAGCACGGGCGTTCCTTTGAAACCGAGGAATTTGTATACGAGAACGGCATCGCCGACTACGTCCACGAGCTGGTGGGCGAGGAGGCCATGACCGATGTGCAGGTGTGGTCGGCAGAGCGCCGCGGCCGCGATCGTGAGGACAAGCCCGAATATCGGGTCAAGTTGAACGTGGCCATGTGCTGCTCCAATAAGACCAACCTGCTGGAATATTATCATAACTCCAGTTGGCTGGAGCATGGCGGCGCGCCGGAAAAAGCGGTGCGTTCTGCCTTTGTGTCCCAGTTAGACGCGTATTTGAAGCAAAACGGCAAATATCTGAAAAATGAGAGCAAGATCACCTTCCAGGGCGTGCAGGACTGCTTGGTGCTGGTATCGTCCTCGTTCTCGACGCAAACCTCCTATGAAAACCAAACCAAAAAGGCCATCACCAATAAGTTTATTCAGGAAGCGATGACCGAATTCCTGCGCCAGAACCTGGAAGTCTTTTTCCTGGAAAATAAGATCGACGCGGACAAGCTTGCCAACCAAGTGCTCATCAATAAGCGTAGCCGTGAAAAGGCGGAGACCACCCGCCTAAATTTGAAAAAGACCCTGCAGACCGGCAACGATTTTGCCTCCCGCGTGCAGACTTTCGTGGATTGCCGCAGCAAGGACGTGGCAGAGCGCGAGCTGTTCATCGTGGAGGGTAAATCCGCTATGGGCGCCTGTATTCAGGCGCGCGACCCCAATTTTCAGGCGATCATCCCCGTGCGAGGCAAAATTCTTAACTGCCTGAAAGCCGATCTCAACAAGATCTTCAAAAGCGAGATCATTACCGACCTGCTCAAAGTGTTGGGCTGCGGCGTGGAGGTCAAATCCAAAGCGAATAAGGATCTGGCCACCTTTGATATGGACCTGTTGCGGTGGAACAAGGTCATCATCTGTACCGATGCGGACGTGGACGGCTTCCAGATCCGCACGCTGATCCTCACCATGCTCCATTGTCTGACCCCCACCCTTATCCGTGAGGGCAAGGTGTTCATTGCGGAAACGCCGCTGTACGAGATCACCACTAAGACAGATACCTATTTTGCCTACAACGAAACGGAAAAGCAAGAGATATTGGCGGAGATTGGGGAAACCAAATACACCATTCAGCGGTCCAAGGGTCTTGGTGAGAACGACCCCGAAATGATGTCCCTCACCACCATGAATCCCGCCACTCGCCGTCTGATCCGCGTGGAGCCCTCGGATGAGGCTGCCACTGCGTTTATGTTCGATGTCCTGCTGGGCGATAATCTCAGCGGACGAAAAGAATTTATTGCCGAAAAGGGCCACCTGTATCTGGAACAGGTGGACTTAAGCTGAGAAAGGGGGAGAAACGGTGGCAAAGAAAAAGCCTGTGAAGAAAAGCGCCATCGGCGTGGACAAGCTACCCGAAAACGCACACATTACCGGCGCCGGTCTGGTGGAAAGCCAAAAGATCGACAACACGCTGGAGATCAACTACATGCCCTACGCCATGAGCGTCATCATGTCCCGTGCGATCCCCGAGATCGACGGCTTCAAGCCCTCTCACCGCAAACTGCTGTATACCATGTATAAGATGGGCTTGCTCAGCGGTGCCCGCACCAAATCGGCCAACATCGTGGGCGCGACCATGAAGCTCAATCCCCACGGTGACGCTGCCATTTACGAGACCATGGTGCGTATGGCGGTGGGCAACCAATCGTTGCTGCATCCGTACGTGGATTCCAAGGGCAACTTCGGTAAAGCCTATTCCGCGGACATGGAATACGCTGCCTCCCGATACACGGAGGCGAAGCTGAGTGCCATTGCGGGCGAACTGTTCCGTGATATTGACAAAGATACCGTGGACTTCGTGGACAACTACGACGCCACCATGCTGGAACCCACGCTGCTGCCTGTCACCTTTCCGTCGGTGCTGGTGAACAACAACATGGGTATCGCCGTCGGTATGGCCAGCAACATTTGCTCGTTCAATCTGAACGAGGTGTGCGAGACCACCATCAATTTGATGAAGGATCCCGATTTTGATATCACCGAGACCCTCAAAGCCCCCGATTTCCCCGGTGGCGGCCGCATTATTTACGATCGGGATGAGATGCTGAAGATCTACGAGACCGGTCGCGGCTCCATTAAGGTGCGGTCGGTATACACCTACGATAAATCCCAAAACTGTATCGACATTACCGAGATCCCGCCCACCACCACGGTAGAAGCCATCATCGCCAAAATGGCGGAGCTGGTAAAAGCGGGCAAGCTGCGAGAGATCGCCGACGTGCGTAACGAGATCGGTCTGGACGGTCTGCGCATCACCATCGACCTGAAACGGGGCGTGGACCCTGACAAGCTGATGAATCGACTGTTCGCTTCTACGCCGCTGGAGGACAGCTATTCCTGTAACTTCAACATTTTGATCGCAGGCGTGCCGCAGGTGCTGGGCGTAAAACGCATTTTGGAAGAGTGGACGGCATTCCGCATGGAATGTGTCCGCCGTCGAGTGTATTTTGACCTGCAAAAGGCTAAGAGTAAGCTGCACCTGCTGCGCGGTCTGGCAAAGATCTTGCTGGATATCGATAAGGCGATCCGCATCGTACGGGAGACCGACGAGGAAGCGGAGGTCGTGCCCAATTTGATGATCGGCTTCGGCATTGATCAGGTACAGGCGGAATACGTGGCGGAAATTAAGTTGCGCCACCTCAACCGCGAATACATCTTAAAGCGTACCGAGGAGATCGAGAAGCTGGAGGAAGAGGTAGCCGATCTGGAAGCCGTCCTCAAGAGTGCCGCACGGGTACGCACCATTATCGTCAACGAGCTAAAGGACGTGATGAAAAAGCACGGACAGCCTCGTAAGAGCCTGCTCATTTATGCCAGTGATCTGGCGCAGGCGGAGGAGGTGGTGGAGGAAGCTGCACCCGACTATCCCTGTACTTTGTTCTTTACCGCCGAGGGCTATTTCAAGAAGATCACGCCTCAATCGTTGCGCATGAGCGGGGAACAGAAGTTGAAAGAGGGCGACCGCCTGCTGCGCACGGTGGAGACCACCAACCGTCAGGAACTGCTGTTCTTCACCAACACAGGGGACGTGTATAAGGCAAAAGCCTCGGATTTCGGTGACACGAAAGCCAGCGTGCTGGGCGATTATATTCCTGCCAAACTGGGCATGAGCGACGGCGAAACGGCCGTAGACATGGTGGTCACCTCCGATTATAGTGGCTATCTGCTGTTCTTCTTTGAGAACGGCAAGGCCGCCAAGGTGGATCTGGCGTCCTACGCCACCAAGACTAATCGCCGCAAGCTGGTGGGTGCCTATTCGGACAAATCGCCGTTGGTGGCCATTTGTCACATCACCGAGGATCGGGAATTCTTGCTGACCTCTACGGCGGGTCGAATGCTGCTGTTGCATACAGGCGCCATCGCCGCTAAGAGTACTCGTAACACCCAAGGCGTTCAGGTCATGACGTTGAAAAAACAGCATACCCTTAAATCGGTTGATCCCTATACGGACGACATGCTGACAAAGCCCACCCGTTACCGCACCAAATCCTTGCCTGCCGCAGGTGCTCTGCCCGCCGCCGACGATGTAGGCGAGCAACTGTCCTTGTTATAAAAAATCGCCGCCGGACAGACAAAGCCGTTCGACAGCGATCCGGCGGCGAATACGGCAAACGCAAGTGAATGTGTATTCGCGCCGTGATTATCATGACCGTTTTCGCCCGTAAAAATACCTGTTCGGGTAAAAAAATCGAGAAAGCACAGGTTTCTTCAAAAAAAACTTGCGTTTCCCGAAACTTTGTGTTATCATCGTATGTACTGCTAATGATTGTTGGAGGAATTATCAATGTCTGCCTGGGAATATGTTATTGGTGCACTCATCATCATTTTTTCGCTGATCGTGATCGCGGTCATCCTGCTACAGGAGGGCCGTCAGTCTAATTTGGGTGCCATCTCCGGTTCGACCGATTCTTTTATGGATAAGGGTCGTGCCCGCACGCTGGATGCTTTCTTGGCTCGCTGGACCAAGGTGTTGGCCATCGTGTTTTTCGTGCTGGTTCTCGCCGGTATGCTGGTCACTTATTTTCTCGGCGCGTAAATGAACTTCAAAAAACCCCGCTTGAAGCCTTGGCTTCAAGCGGGGTTTTCTTTTGTCCGTTATCCGATCTTCGGCAGGCTGGCAGCGGCTACCGACTGACCCACGCGGCGGATCTTTTCGTCGGGCAGATGCAGCTCCATGGAGGAGACGGCGGGATATTCCTCTGCCAGTACGCGGCGGGCCTCCTCGATGATCAGCTCGCCGCCCTTGCCGGACATAACACGACCCAGCAGCAAAACATCGCCGATCTCGTAGTACATGGCGTAGTAGGCCAGGGTGTGACCCAGATAGGTACCGATGGAGCGGTAAATATCCAACGCACGGTCGTTACCCTTGTCGATCTCATGCTGTACGACCTTCAGTTTTTCAGCGGGGGACAGGCTCTCGTCCAGGGTGATGCCGGCGCGAGGTGCCAGCTTGATCACGCTGTCCTGGGAGAAATACTTGACGCCGCAGCCCTTGTCACCGGACCATTCGTCCACCATGGCATCCTCCTGCAGATCGACGGGAGCAAAGGCCAGCTCGTTGAGCCAGCCGGTGATGTTGCCGTCGCCATCCACATAGCCGGCGGCTTCGGAGGTGCCCATGGCGATGCCCAAGATTTTGTTGCGCTCCAGACTCATGGCACCGGCCAGTGCGGTGACATCGCCGTCGTTGGCGACCTCGATCGGAATATTTTCACCCAGTTCCTTGGCGGCACGCAGGTAAATGTTCTTAACCTTCTCGTCGAACAGATCCTCCGGCACCTTGATAAACAAGGAGGCGACCATGGCGCGATTGTCGATGTACACACCGGCGGAGGAAACGCCGATGGCGTCCACGCGAGGCATTTTGGAGGCCGCGGTGCGGAACGCATCCAGGATACCTTGATAGTGATAATCAGGGTCGGCGTTGGTCTTGGGGAACCACACCACCTCTTCGGAATATACCGACACGCCGTCGATCACGGCGGACACCTTGCGGTCACTGCCGCCCGCATCAAAGCCGATGCGGCAGCCATCCACGTTGCGGCCCACCGACTGTGCCAGCGAGTAAGCGGCGGGCACTTGGGACAGGGGACGGGATTCTACCTCAAAGGGACGCTCATACACGCGGCTCATGAAATTGGCGTCGAACTCGCGGGAGCCGCCCGCACGGTACGCGGCGGCAATGACGGCACCGATCTCCTCGTCGCCGCAGATGACTACTTTAAACCCGCCGTACGCCCACAGCAGCATTTTGACGGTACGGTCCACATACACCGCGTCTGCCTCGCGCATGGCGGGCGTGCCGTGGATGCGAAAGCGGCGAACCGCCACCTGACCCTGATTGCGTTCCACCGCCACGGCGATCTCCTTGCCGTTTTTGGCAGACTCCTCAAAATCACGGCAGAAAGCCGCCATGGGGATAAAGCCGGTATCCAGTACCGGCAGATTTTTTACGGAAATTTCCAGTCCATGTACCTTCATTCTACAAAAGACCCCTTTCATACTGTGCTATTATGACTATATCAACTTTTTTTGAAAAAACCAATGCGTTTTCGGCTTATATTTTTTTAAAATCCGCCGAAACACCGCATGGAACGGAAAAGGAAGGCATATATATGCAACAGACGCTGCAAACCGAAGAAACTTGTTTGAAAGGAATGACTGTTCAAATGGTGGAATTTTTTCCGGAGGGTATGCTGCTGAACACCGCCGCGAACCGCCGCCGTACCCGCAGTGAAGCTTCCCTGGCAGAGGCAGCCGCGAACGGCGAGATCGTGGAGGCACGGGCGGTGCTGTGCGACAGCGAGCATAATCTGCACATTGAGCTGCCCTGCATGGAGGGCATTATTCCCCACGAGGAGGGGGCTGTGGGCATCGCGGAAGGGACCACACGGGACATTGCGCTGATCTCACGGGTATCCAAGCCGGTCAGCTTTTTAGTTACGGGTTTTGAGACCGATGAAAACGGCCGCCGCCGCGCCGTCTGCTCCCGCCGCGCGGCGCAGGAAAAATGCCGTCGCGAGTACATCGATTGCTTACATCCGGGGGATGTGATCGGTGCGCGGGTCACGCGGCTGGAGACCTTCGGCGCTTTTTGCGACGTGGGCTGCGGCATACCCGCCCTGCTGCCCATTGCGGGCATTTCGGTCAGCCGCATTTCCCATCCGTCCGATCGCCTGTATGTGGGCATGGATATTTACGCCGCCGTCTCCTCGGTGGAGGACACCCGCATCTGCCTGTCCCAGCGGGAATTGCTGGGCACCTGGGAAGAAAACGCCGCCCTGTTCTCGCAAGGAGAAACGGTGATGGGCATCGTGCGCTCGGTGGAGGACTACGGTATTTTTGTGGAACTGACCCCCAATCTGGCAGGGCTGGCGGAACCGCGGGAGGGTGTCTATGTAGGTCAGCGGGCAGGCGTGTACATCAAAAATATTTTGGCGGATAAGATGAAATTGAAGCTGGTGCTGATCGACACGCAGGATCTGCAAGAACTACCGCCGCCCCTGCGCTACTTTATCACCGAGGGGCACATCGACCGATGGCAGTATTCGCCGTCGGGTTGCGGCAAGGTGATCGAAACAGTGTTTACCGCCTAACGAAAAGCCGACCGAGCAAGTGCTCGGTCGGCTTTGTTTTTTACAGTGTTTTTGCCAGTTCCTTGAGGTATGCGGCGAAATCCGCGCCCACTTCGGGGTGCTTGAGCGCCACCTCGCAGGTGGCTTGCAGGATGCCCAGCTTGTTGCCCATGTCGTAGCGGATACCGGTGAAATCCACACCGGTCATGCCGTCGCGGCGGGCGAGGGTACACATGGCATCGGTCAGCTGAATTTCGCCGCCGGCTCCGGGAGGCGTCTGCTCCAAGATCTCGAAAATAGAGGGGGGCAGCACACAACGTCCCAGTATGGAGAATAAGGACAAAATGCGGTCGGGCGTGGGCTTTTCCACCATGTCCGAAACGCGGTATTCGTTGCCACCCAGGGCTTCCACCGCCAGAGAGGAGTATTTTTGGATCTGCTCCACGGTGACCTCTTTGATACCGACCACGCCTAACCCGTATTTCTCGTAAGCACGGCACAACTGACCGCAGGCGGGATCGTCCCCGATGATGACGTCGTCGCCGTACAGCACGGCAAAGGGCTCGTCCCCCACAAAGGAACGGGCGCAGCTGATCGCGTGACCCAGCCCCTTGGTCTCCTTTTGGCGGATATAGGAAATGTTGGCAAGGGAGTTGATGCGCTGTAACTGAGCAAGAGTCTCGGTACGGCCGCCCGCCTCCAGACGCTGCTCCAACTCAATATTATGATCAAAGTGATCTTCGATGATTCCTTTGCCGCGGTTGGTGATGATGAGAATATCCGTAATACCGGCGGCCACAGCCTCCTCCACGATGTACTGGATCGCGGGCTTGTCCACGATGGGCAGCATTTCCTTGGGCATCGCTTTGGATGCGGGCAGCACGCGGGTACCCAGCCCCGCGGCAGGAATCACGGCTTTGCGCACTTGTTGCAAAAAAACCTCTCCTTTACATGATTTACCACATGAGTATATCACAAAGGAGAGGGTTTGTCAAAGTGTGAACAGGATGAACAGGTATTGCAGGAATATCATCAGCAGATTAGGTGCCACGCCCAAAGCAAAGGATGTGCCGCCCGTGCTGAGGAAATTCTGATTATAGTGCAGGTCGGGGTCGTTTTGCAGTTTGCGTGCCTTGCGTAGGACCTGCTGCATATACAAATAGGTGCCGAACATACCCAGCAGTACATGGACTACCAGCGTGACACCGGTGGACAGCAGCACGATCCACAGCAGGAACGGCGTGTTTTCGGGCAGCACGCGACCGGCTGTTTCCAAAATTTCCTGCAATTGCAGCGCACTATAGGAGTAAAAGACCTCCAGCATGGTGAGAAATACAAAGGACAAAATACCCCACAACAGATTTTTGCGGTACAGCAGCCAGTTGTACGACAGCAAAAAAGAGGACCAGTTCCACGAGAGTTTGCCGCCCGAACGGCTCATTTTATAAAAACGGGGGAGGTAGTAGCCGGAATTTTGCCCAATGACCTCGGCAATGGTCTCTACCGATACGCCGTCGATCTGTTCGGTGCGGGGAACGCCGCCGAAGGGATCGCGATAGGTGGTGTTAAAGGAAGTAAACCCGCCGTAGGGAGGGGGCGTATATTGATTCACATGGGGCTGCGCCGAATGGGCAGAGGACCAGTCCGGTTGTGCATCCAGTTCCCGCCCGCAGTGGGCGCAGAACTCGGCAAATTCGGGATTTTTACTGCCGCAGTTGGGGCAGCTGCGGGTGGGCGTAGCCGAAGAGGCTGCTGCTTGAGACGGCTCGCTTTTTGCCCATTGCTGATCGGTGCCGTGGGCATCGGCAAAATGGCAGTGCCCTTCCCTCTTCCAGCATTCCCGATGATGGGGTGCGCCGCATTCGGGACAGGTGACGATATCGTCCGTTTCCCCGAAATGCTGTCCGCAGACGGGACAAGATTGCCCTTCATAAAAAAACATACGGTTTCAACACATCCTCAGTGTAGTGTACAGGCTTATTGTATCGCGTTTGTTTCGTTCTTGCAACCCATTCTTTTATCGTTTAAAAAAAGTTCACATAAAAAAGCACCCGATGAACGCGCCATCGGGTGCTTCTTTACAGGAAAATTATTCGTCCGAGCCCTTAGCGAGCATCACGTTGGCGAGGATGCCGAGGATCAGCGCGCAAGCGATGGAGGTCAAGGTAACCTTGCCGAAGGAGACCGTCAGACCGCCGATACCGGCGATGAGGATGACGGAGGTAACGAACAGGTTCTTGTTAGCTTCCAGGTTGACCTTCTGGATCATCTTAAGACCGCTGACAGCGATGAAGCAGTACAGAGCCATGCACACACCACCCATGACGCAGGAGGGGATGGTGTTAAC
>JAFVQV010000039.1 GCA_017504645.1 Clostridia bacterium
ATTCTTATCAGATCGCACAGGTCGATTTTGTGTGCAATAACCCCTACATCGCCAATTCTATCGACTTTACCGATACTTCCATCACCAAATTGGTGCCGTATATTTCGGATAACGCGAAGATCACCAGCGGTTCCAAGGTCAACATGGCGCTGTCTCCCCGCGCTACCAACCTGCGTCTTAAGGCCACCGCCGACGGGGACACCACCATGGAAGTGATCTTCACCAGCGATATTGACGGATTTGACTACGATATTAAGGATATTCAGATCCATGTATCGCATAATCCCGATGTTACCTTTGCTACGCCCAAACTGGCGGTCTCCAATACCCTGAACGGCACCTACGAGGAAGTGGATGTGCTGACTACGATCGAGGTGGAGGCAGACTGGCGCAAGGCGATCACCTACAGCTTTGCCGATGCGAAGGCGATCGAAACGGAAAGTGTTCGGTATGTCAAGTTTACGGCCGTAGTTCCCGACGGCATCCAGACGCCTCACTACAATGTGTCGCATTTTGAATTCCTGTATGAGCCTGCGCCGGTTGCGGGTAGTGATGAGGTCGCCTATGCAGGCTCCATCGCCTATCGCACCACCAACATGAAGACTTTCAGTGCCCAGATCAACTTTAAAGCGGGCACCGAAAACGAGCCCATCGTCAAAGCTTATGTGGCGAACACCAACCGCAGCGACGCCTACAAAGAGGTGGCGCTGGTGCGTACCGCCGGTAAGCTGGAAGACGCTCCTGTCCCCACCAAAGCCGGCGAAGAGGAAGCCTGGGTCAGCTACGTGTATTCCCGCATTGCCGGACAGCCGGTGGGCGATTATGTGAAGATCGAGATCATCCTGCCCGAGGACAGCACGGTAGATGCTTGTCAGTTTATGGGTCTTTCTTACACCTATGACGACACCAATATGACGGTCTACGATGTAAAGGAAAATCGCGATCATAAACCCGTACGTCACGATGGCTATATTAACGTGAAAAACCCCGTTCCCGAAGCAGTGGGCGGCACTCGTTCCTGGCAGCTGTATCAAGTCGACGAGGGGTATATGGTCTATCAGATCAAGAACGTGGAGAACTTCCGTGCTTTCATTAGCACCAACTCCATGCCCGGTGATATCGATGTGGAATTCTATGTATCCAGTAAGGATATCGACGAATTGTATACACCCCTTGAGTGTAAATACGAGACCGGTTTCCGTACGAACGGGTGGGAAAACTATGTATTTACCCCCTACAATCCCGACGACATTCCGATTGGAACCAACTACCTGAAGATCGTGGGTAAATCCACCGTGGGTCACAACCTGATGCTGCTGGAGGGTGATTACATTTCCGGCAAGGTCAAGTCTCAGACCATGATCGAAGGCGATCTGACAGAGGCGGATCTGACCAATATGGAAGAAAATAGTGACGGTACGCTGTCCGTGACGGATATTACCAAAGAAGCTTCGATGGTAATTCCCGCAGAAAACATGACTTGGTTTAAGGCGGGTACCACGGCTTCCAATGCCATCGCCGACAAACTGCAAGTTTCGTGGTATGTGGCTGATGAGGCCGATGGACCGTTTACGGCTATGGACAGCCAAAAGCATCTGGCTTGGGTACAAACCAGTGGTTACGAATCGGTCATGTATCAGCCCACTGCCAAGACCCAAGACAGCCGCGGTAAGTATATCAAAATGGTGATTGCACCCATCGCTGCGGGCAACGGAACCATCACAGTGGATAGTCTGATCTATCATCAGGGCTTGGTGACGGTGGCACTTCCCGCCCTCAAAGAGTGTCCCGACGGAACCACCGAATTGATGGACACCTTTGAAACCGAAAACATCCTGGTAGACAACGGCGGCAAAGCCTACTATGAGGAAATGATGGATTACGGCGAGGTCACCTACGGGTATGAAAATACCACCGCCAATGCCATCTTTCGTATCGACCCCGATGTGGATTGCTTCGTTGTGTACAAAACTGAGGAACCTATTCGGTACTTTGACGTGCGCGGTCTGCGTCTGACAGAGTATACGGGCACCAATTTGGACTTTGCGGTTTCCGCCGACGGCGAAAACTGGGAGTGGTTGGATGCCGAAACCGTGCAATCCTTTGTGGAACTGTATGAGGGCGGTAAGGAAGGCGTCGCATACCAGAGCTTGACCGTACCGGAGGATATGTATTATCTGCGGATCGAGATCCCCGTGCTGGAATCTCCCCAGGTGCAGGAGCTTTGCATCACCGGTGTACAGATCCACAGCTCGGTAAAATCGCCCGATACCGGTGAGTCCGCCTACGGCTGGACGATCGCGGCTGCGGTTGCGGCATTGTCGCTGATCGTATGCGGCGGCTTGCAAAAAAGGAGAGAGACCGTATGAACAAGCCTTTGAAACGCCTGGCATTGAAATTATTAGTCGGTGTCTGCGCGTTGTTGTTCGTGGCAGGTGGGTGCACACCCGCCGCACCGGACAGCGGCGACTCCACCGACGGCAATAAACCGGCCCTGACCGGCGACGCGGCCGCCTTTGACGGTTTGAAATTTGAGATCGATCCCGACCTGGATCTGGGCGGAAAAGAGATGACCGTCGCGGTATGGGGCTCTGTTCCCGGCGCCGGCAGTACCAAATACGATCGGCGGTACACGCTGTATGATCGTACGGCTGCCAAATACAATGTCAAGATCAAATGGATCGCCTCCAACATGAGCACCTTTGCACAAGACTATGTGTTGGCGTATACCTCCGGTGACTTCTATGCGGATGTGATGTTCTGCCCGTCCTATAACGGTTACGATGTGGCAAAGCTGCCCGGTGCGCTTGTAGCACTGGACGACTACATTGATTACAGCAACGGCCGGTATAAGGGCATTGCGGATACGCTGATGTATGTGGACGGCAAGCACTATTCGTATATGCCCAACGAGATGACAGCGAACTCCCTTGGCTATACCGTTACCTACAACACCACCATCCTGCAAGCGCACGGCTGTGCGGATCCGTACGAGCTGTACCAGCAAGGAAAATGGGACTGGGATGCTTTTACGGAGATCGTACGGCAGACCACCACCATTCGTGACGGTGTGACCACCTGCTACGGTGTGGGCGGCAGTAATCTGCTGGATGCGTTGTTGCTTTCCAATGGCGCTTCCGTTATCCAGATGAATACCAAGACCAATAAGTTTGAATGTGGTCTGTATTCCGATGCGGGAAATCGCACCCTGCAGACCCTGAAGACCCTTATCTACGATGTTAAGGGCGTGGATCCCTGGTACGGCAACGATAATTCCATTCTGAACTTCAAAGACTCCAAGCTGGCTATGATCGTGGGACCCCAGTACTATGGCGGCAACTTCATCACCATCGGCATGCCGATCATGACGGTCCCGCTTCCCAAGGGCCCCGATATCGATCATTATGTGAACGGCTTGCAGATGGCGGAATGGTGGGTACTGCCCTCCATCTCCAATTTCACCCCCGAACAGGTGTTGCAGGTGTCCTTCGATGCCATTCGCAACGATCCCGAATTTGAGGATACCTACATTTCTCCGGAGGACCGTCGTCAGGACTTCATTATTCAAACCTACGACGAAAACTCTTTAAACACGGAGGAAGAGGCGGGCTTCTTCTATGACTACATCACCTCGGATGAGGTGGAGACCATCCTTGGTATCACCAATAACGATATCAAGAGTCTGATGAAGCAGAACGTGTGGGTGTCCCTTGCCGAAGGCGAAGATCCCCGTACGCTGCTGGAGCGTGTCAAGCCGGTGATCGATACCGCGCTTATCAACATGCTTCCCGATGCTTACAAATAAGCGATAAGTAACCAACGCCGAAAAGCGCATAGGCGTGCGCTTTTCGGCGTTTTGGACTTGAAAAAACCACACAATACGAGTATGCTGTAAGAAGAAATAAAAATTGCGGGAGTATTTATGAAACGGTCAAAGGGAAATAAGCGTATCGTCATCGTTGTGATCGCGGCAGTTTTGGCTATCGTGCTGCTGTTGGCAGCGGCGTGGGTGTTTACCCGCCCGACCTATGTATTTTCCGTTAACGGTGTCAAGGTAGAGCGGGAAGAACTGATCTACGCCATGGGTGAGCACCGCTATACGGTGGCAGCAGAGATTGAAGAGAAGTACGGTGCCGATTCGGGCGATGCGGACTTTTGGGATCGAGAATTTGACGGTGAGACCGCCAATGAGATGTTGCGCCGCACCGCGGCGGAAGCCATTGTGGTGGATAAAGTGCAGCTGCTGACGGCAAAACAGCACGGCATTCGGGTAAAGCTGTCGTATTCGCTGGTAGAGACCGCCCGCCAGCGGGAAAACGAAGAGCGTGCCGAAGGCAGTGGGGAGATCTATTACGGGCCCGACGAGCTGTCATACCACACCTTTTACATCAACTACCTCATGGGAATTCAGGAAGAACTGAAAGAAAAACTGCGGGGAACGGTTATTGCAGTTCCTGCGGAGGAGCTGCAAGCAACGTACCAAGAGCACAAGGCGGAGTATGTAGACGACGAGGGCGAGCAGCTCGGCTATGACGAGGTAAAAGACCTCATATACACCATTTTAGAGGATGAATACTACGATGCATATATCCAAACACTGGCGGCGCAGGCAACGGTGAAATACTACGATGCCTACCAAGCGGTGACCGTCATGGATAGCCTGGATGAATAAAAGAGACCCGATACCGAAAAAACGGTATCGGGTCTCTTTTGGTTATGTTTAAATCAGGGGAATCTCGTAAACGTGTGCCGTCACACGGTGGTCGGTGCCAAAGGTCAAGATCCCGTCCCGCAACATGGCAGAGGCGCCGTTATCCTCAGCGGGATAGATCTCGGTCATGGTGACATCGCTGTTTACAAAAGCACGGAGATCCAGGGCCAGTTTGTTTTCACCGCCGTATTTGAAGATGCCGATGCGCAATTTTTTCTTCGATTTGAGCGCCAGCACGCTGTACCCCTCGGTAAATAAAGGCTGCTGGTCATACAGCGATACTGGCAGGGCTGTCTGAATAAATTCGCGATCCTGCTTGTAAACTTCAATGGCTTTTTTGATCAGCCCGCGGTTATACTCGTCGCATTTTTCAATGTGGCCCGACAGGAACGGAACGCCGAACAAGGTACAGGCCATGTTGTATACCGTTTCGCGGCCGTCCGCCATCTGTTTAAGATAGTCGGCGTTATAGGCGGTCTGCAGATCGTTGCGTTTATCGAAAATAAGGGGATAGGGATATGCCCAGGTGCCGCATTTTTCGGGCGGCATCAGCCGCATCATGCCCCACAGGATAGAGGGATTGTTGTAATACCGTTCCTGATCGCTGATGCTTTGCAGGGCAAAATGCTTGAGCGTACCGTTGTCGCACCGCATGGCACCGCTACCGCAGTTTTCGATGATCAGATCGGGCATTTCTGCTTGCAGGGCATCGATAAAGCGCAGATAGGCGCGGGCGTTACGGATCATACCGTAGCCGGTGCCGCAGCCGCAGCCGTAATTATCACAGCCAATACCCAGCGTGTGGTTGTAGTCGTTTTTGATGTACCGAATGCCCAGCTGGTAGAAATGACGGATACGATCAGTCAGGTAGCGGCAAACCGCTTCACACTCAAAATTGAGATATCCCCGATTGGCCTCGATGGGGTTGTTATCGCGGCATAGCACCGCATCGGGTGCCAAATGACGGATTGCCGCGTCCTTCACATAGGTTTCCAACTCGAACCAAATGCCGGGCTTCATTCTTTTTTCGGCAATGTATTTCAAAATGCCGCCCAGACCGTAGCCGGGGAAACGGGCGTCGTCCTCGATCCAGTCGCCAAAATCACAGCCCTCCCGCTTTACAAACCAGCCGTCGTCGATGCAGAAGACCTCCGCGCCCATATCCGCGGCGGCGTCAATCAACGGAAGCAGCTTTTCGGTGCTGGGATTGGCCCACAGACAATTCATATAATCGTTGAAGCATACCGGGGGAGTAGGGAGGGAAACGCCGTGGGTACGCTTGTACGCCAGCAATTCCCGCACTGCGGTCTCCCAGTCGCCGTCTATCTCGCCGTACAGTGCCGTGGAGGTTTCAAACTGCTCACCGGGCTGTAGGGTCACATAC
>JAFVQV010000040.1 GCA_017504645.1 Clostridia bacterium
CCGCCCATGGCGCCTATAAGCTGCCGCCGAAATTGGACTTTGACCGTATTCGTCAGATCGCCGCCACCATCGACACCCCCTTGGTGCTGCACGGCGGCTCGGGACTGACGGACGACGATTTCCGCCGCTGTGTGGAGGCCGGTATTTCCAAGGTCAACATTTTTACCGATATCAATGTCGGGGCGGTGGAGGCGGCTCTGAGTCATTTCACCGAAATGGGAAAAGGTATCATCGATCTGCTGCCCTCCATCCGCGAAGCGGTCAAGATCGAGGTTATGAAAAAAATGGAACTGTTCGGCAGCACCGGTCGCGTTCGTCGTTTGACCGGCGGCTGCACGCAGGAGGCTATCATCCGCCAGGTGGTGGAAAAGGTCCTGCGCGCCAAGGGCGTTATCTGAGCATTGTAAAAAAAGACCGTTGTCTGTCAGACAACGGTCTTTTCAATATAGTTTTTCATCGCATTAAACGAGGTGTCGCTGATCACATGCTCCACACGGCAGGCGTCCTCCGCGGCAGTCTCCTCGTCTACACCGAGAAAGGTCAGGATCTTGGTCAACACCGTGTGACGCTCAAAGATCTTGTGAGCCAAGGCGTTTCCCTCTTCCGTAAGGGTGATGAAGCCATCCTGATCCACCACGATATAGCCCTGCTTTTTTAGCAGACCCACAGCGCGGCTGACGCTGGGCTTGGTGTAATTCATATATTCGGCCACGTCGATGGAACGAACGGAAGCCTTTGTCTGGCATAAAACATAAATGGATTCCAGATACATCTCGCCGGATTCTTTTAACGACATATGCAAAGCCCCTGTCACACTATAGTACAAATATCTACTCTGTATAATAGCATAATTTGTTCAAGAAATCAATATTCAGAAAAATGGTACAAAGGGGGTTGACAAATCTTGGAGGGGTGCTATAATGTTAGAGGTTAGCAATGACTAACCGAATGAAAGATACATGGTGATACATATGACTTTGCGTGATGCCGTGGAAGGCAAGGAATATATCATTCAGAAGATCCAAACGGACGATGAAGAATTGAATGCCTTTTTGTTTTCTCTCGGTTGCTACAGCGGCGAGCTCATCACGGTCGTCTCCCATTTGAAGCGCAGTTGTATCGTGTCCATCAAAGATGCGCGCTACAACATCGATCATCAGCTGGCTGAGGCCATCCGTATCTGAATGGCCAAAAGACGGTTGGCTGATCGTTTTTTTGCTCGATAGTTAGCAGTCGCTAACTTAAAGTCAACATAAAGAGGAGGAAAACCCAATGAGAATTGCGTTGACCGGCAACCCGAACTCCGGTAAGACCACGATGTACAACGCCTTGACAGGGCGCAACGAGAAAGTGGGCAACTGGGCGGGCGTCACCGTCGACAAAAAGGAGCACCCCATCAAAAAGGCGTACTACGCAAGGGAAGAACCGCTGATCGCCGTTGACCTGCCCGGTGCGTATTCGATGTCTCCGTTCACCAGCGAGGAGAGCATCACAAGCTCCTATGTGAAGAAAGAAAATCCCGATGTGATCATCAATATCGTGGACGCTACCAACTTAAGCCGTAGTCTGTTCTTTACCACACAGCTGTTGGAGTTGGGTGTTCCCGTGGTGGTAGCACTCAATAAGAGTGATCTCAACGAAAAGAAGGAGACGAAGATCGACACGACGGCACTGAGTGAAAAGCTCGGTTGCCCGGTGGTCAAAACCGTTTCCACCTCCGCCGATGGGCTAAAGGCGGTGGTCAAGGCCGCGGTGGCGAGGGTAAATACCCTCCAAAAGGCTCCTTATGTTCAGGGATATATCGATCTGACAGATAAAAAGGTCGTGGAGGCGGCTGACCGCAAGCGCTTTGAGTTCGTCAACAAGATCGTGAAAGAGGTAGAAACTCGTAAGATCTTGACCAAGGATAAAAACGTTGGCGACAAGATCGACGCCGTGCTTACCAATAAGTGGTTGGGTATCCCGATCTTTGCGGTGGTGATGTGGCTGGTGTTCCAGATCTCGCAGGCATGGGTCGGTCCGTGGATCGCGGAGGGCTATGAATTTTCCAACGGCACCACGATCCCGGGCCTGGTAACGCTGATCGACATGTTCGGTGAATGGGTCGGCGGTTTGTTGGGAGACGCCAATCCGTTATTGTCTGCATTGTTGGTAGACGGTATCATCGGTGGTGTGGGCGCCGTTGTGGGTTTCCTGCCTCTTGTTATGGTGATGTATTTCCTCATCGCCATTTTGGAGGATTGCGGCTATATGTCCCGTGTAGCGGTGGTGCTTGATCCCATCTTCAAGAAGGTTGGCCTGTCCGGTAAATCTGTGATCCCCTTTGTTATCGGTGTAGGCTGCGCCATTCCCGGCGTCATGGCTTGCCGTACCATCCGTAACGAGCGCGAACGCAGAGCCACCGCGATGCTGACACCCTTTATGCCCTGCGGTGCCAAGATCCCCGTGATCTCCCTCTTTGCCGGTGCGTTCTTTAGTAATGCCGGCTGGGTGAGCACGGCCATGTACTTCTCCGGTATCGTGCTGATCTTCCTCGGCGCCTTGCTGGTCAATAAGATCACCGGCTATAAGGCAAGAAAATCCTTCTTCATCATTGAACTTCCCGAATATAAGGCGCCGTCCCTGTGGCTTGCGTTCAAGGCGATGTGCAGCCGTGGCCGATCGTACATTGTAAAAGCCGCTACTATCATTTTGTTGTGTAATACGGCTGTACAGATCATGCAATCCTTTAACTGGAGCTTCCAAGCGGTGGAAGAGGGAATGGAGAGCACCTCCATTTTGGCATCCATCGCCGGTCCTTTTGCCTATCTGTTAGTGCCCATCGTTGGCGTGCTCAGCTGGCAATTGGCTGCCGCCGCAATCACCGGTTTTATCGCCAAAGAAAATGTGGTAGGAACCTTGGCGGTCTGCTTCGCCGCCACGAAGTTTATCGATGCTGAGAATTTGGAGCTGATCGAGGGAGAGGCCGCCAACGCCGCGGGCATTATGACGGGCCTTAACGGTGCGGGCGAGGTGGTCGCCATTACCGCTGTGGCTGCCTTGGCATATTTGATGTTTAACCTGTTTTCACCTCCCTGCTTCGCTGCCATCGGCGCCATGAACGCCGAGATGAAAAGCAATAAATGGCTGTGGGGCGGCATCGCACTTCAATTGGGTGTTGGGTATACCGTTGCGTATTTGGTATACACGGTTGGCACGTTGTTTGTGGCGCCTGCCGCCCTGAATGTGGGAGCCGCGATTGCCGGTTTGGCTGCCGTTCTTGCGATGGTTGCAGTGGTGATCGTGCTCATTCGCAATGCTGACAAGAAGTTGAAAAACGAATATGCGTTGAGCGGTTCTGCTTCTAAACAAAAAGAACCTGTTGCGAGTAAATAACATGGAAGATTATATCATTATCGCCATCGTGTCGGCGATCGTCATCGGCATCTGTGTTTACCTGTATAAGGCGAAAAAGAGGGGCGAGACCTGCATTGGCTGTCCCTATGCCAAGCAATGCGGCGGCAAATGCAGCGGCGGATGCGATCATACCGAATCGGAAAACTAAAAGTAAGGGGATGCGGACCGTAAGGCCGCATCCCTTTGCTCTATACACAAAAATCTCTCACCGGACTGTTTTCTTAACGCCCTTTCGAATCCCTAACTCTTTCTTGAAAAAAGAAAAGGCGTTAGTCCTTTGGACCAACACCTTTTCTTTGGCGGAGAGTTAGGGATTCGAACCCTAGGTACTTTCGTACACAGCATTTCGAGTCAAGTGTCAAAAAACGAACTTGACGGAATTTAACGGAAGATAAAGGCCGCAGCGAGAACCCCGAAAACCCCGATGTTTTCAGGGTTCTTTCGGTTATTATATCAAAAAACACAGTAAAA